>JANOEZ010000034.1:0-1620 GCA_031413335.1 Nitrospirota bacterium | reverse complement strand
GCCCAGCACGCCGACGACGAGATGACGCTGCCGCTTGAGGGCTTTCAATTCGGCCAGGTGGCCATATACCTTGCTGTGAGCGTTCTCGCGGATCGCGCAGGTGTTCATCAGAATCACATCGGCCCGTTCCCGGTCGTCGGTGAAGACGAACCCGCGGGCTTTCAACAGCGAGCGAACGAGTTCGGTGTCGTACTCGTTCATCTGGCAGCCGAATGTTTCGATGTGCACGCGGTGCGCGCGATCGATCTTGACGAGGTTCATCAGGGCTTCCGCTCCAGGACCCAGGAGGACTTTCCGTCGTTGCAATAGATTTTCCCGTCGGCCTTCAGCTCGCCGATAAATTCGTGCCAGGTGTCGTCCGACAGCAATTGCTTTCCGCTGAAACGCATATCGTCATCGATGGCCACCATCTGAAACACCTGATCCCCCCTGTGAATCGTCGCCCGGCTCGAGCTGATTGCCTTGCCCACGCGGCCATCCAACAGAAAGTCATATCCGAGATGGGGGCTGGTCCAGATTCCGTCGAACGGACCGTCGATAGGCGGAGGCGGGCCTCCGGTTCCACAGGCTGCGGCGCCGAGTGCCATCCAGAGGCACGTGGTCAGTATCAGCAAGGCTTTCATGACAGCATCCTTCCGACGGCGAGGCCGTCCATGGTTCCCTCGATGGCGACTTGTCCCACAGTGTTCGCAAGATCACCATCGGCCGTTATGCCGGCGCGCATGTAGTTGCTCGTGAGGCCGGTCCAGCGTCCCGCATCGTCTTTCGCTTCGAATAATACATCAACCGTCTGCCCGACGTAGCGTTGATAAAAGGCCAGGCGCTTGGCTCGGGACAGTTCGGCCAGCGTCTTGCTGCGCGACGTGATGGTTGTGGCCGACACTGTTTCTGCCATTCGGGCGGCGGCTGTGCCGGGCCGCTTCGAATAGGCGAACACGTGGAGATAGGAAAAGGGCAGGTCGGTTGCCGCGGCGAGTGTATTGGCGAACTGGGCGTCGCCTTCACCGGGAAATCCGACCAGCAGATCGGTGCCGAGTCCCAGATCGGGCATCAGGCGGATCGCCTTGTCGATGAACGCTGTGTAATCACGCACGGTGTAGCGCCGGTTCATGGCGCGCAGCATGCCGTCGTCGCCGCTTTGCAGAGGGAGGTATATTTGAGAATCTTTGATTTTATCAACTATTAATCACAATATTTTTCTGCTTCTAACGCAGCCATACATCCGGAACCTGCAGCAGTAACAGCTTGTCTATATACTTTATCTTGTACATCTCCACAAGCAAATACACCTGGAATTGCCGTTTTAGTATTGTTTGTAATAATATAACCAGTGTCGTCAAGTTCTAAAGCGCCATGTAGAAATTTAGTATTTGGAGTATGACCGATTGCATAAAATACACCAGAAACATCTAAATTATATGATGAATTTGCAGTTTGAATGGATGCAGTTGTTACAGATTTGTCTCCATTGACATTAGTTAATTGTGTAGAATATAAAAGTTTAATTTTTTCATTTTCTTCTACTTTTTTTCTCATTGTAAAAGATGCTTTCATTTTTTCTCCTCTAATCAACATATATACTATCGATCCAAATCTTGATAAAAACATTGCTTCTTCACA
>JANOEZ010000033.1:0-1769 GCA_031413335.1 Nitrospirota bacterium | reverse complement strand
ACCGCCAGTTACAACCTGGCCCTGGGCGAGCGCCGGTCACAAGCGGTCAAAAAGTATCTCGCAGACCTCGGCGTCGCCGGCTCGCAGATCCAAACCACCAGCTTCGGGAAGGAGCGGCCGACCTGCACCGAGGCGAACGAGGATTGCTATCAGCGGAATCGCCGCGGACATTTTGCTGCGCACTAGGGACGAATGACGCAGAGGAGGGACGAGATGAAACAGTCGGCCGTGCGTTCCGCCTTGATGCTGATGGGCCTGCCGGCGTGCGTGCCAGCCTGCCTGATGGCCTTCACGTTGCTCACCGGCTGTGCGAGCGAGAGCCAGACGACGTCGGGATCGCAGGAAATCGCCAAGCCCGTGCCGCCGCCTCCCCCGCCTCCTGCCCCTGAACCGCCCCCGCCTCCCAAGCAGGAGGAACTCGTGGCCGAAGCTGCTGCGCCGCCTGAGGATCCCCTGGCCTGGGCGGCCGGCCTGGCGGATGCGCATTTTGACTCCAACCAATCGAAGATTCGGAAAGACAATCGGTCGGATCTGGACGCGCTGGCGCACAAACTGAAAGAGGACTCCAAGCGCAGGGTGCTGGTGGAAGGACACTGCGACAGTCGGGGCCCCTCCAGATACAACATGATTCTGGGCGAGCGCCGGGCGAAAGCCGCCAAAGAGTATTTGGTGAAGGCCGGCGTTCCGGCCTCCCAGATCGAGGTGGTCAGCTACGGCAAAGAAAAACAGATGTGCACGGAGATGACCGATGCGTGCTGGCAGAGCAACCGGCGCGCACATTTTACCGCGCAGTAGCGTACCGGCTCGCTGAAACACATCAGGGGATGAGGCGTCCTGCCTCATCCCCTTTTTTCTTGCGTCCAGACGTCATGTGTCCAGCCGCCTGACTTCTCCCCGCGACGCGTCCAGCAACACCCGCTCGCCATCCGTCAGCCGCCGCATGGCGCCCGGCACGTTGGCCAGGGCCGGCAGGCCGTATTCGCGCACGATGATCGCGCCGTGCGAGAGCGTGCCTCCCATTTCCGCCACGACCCCGGCGGCCAGCCCGAACAGCGGCGCCATGCCCGGATCGATCACCGGCACGATCAGGATATCGCCCGGCCTCACCCTGGCTCGATCCTCCGGCGAGCGGACCAGACGCGCGGGGCCTTCCACGCAGCCGGGGCTGATGGGCAACCCGGTCAGCGTTCCCGGTGCCGGCGAATGGTCCGATTCCGGGTGCGCCGTGGGCGGGACGGTGCCGATGATCGTATCGGGCGCTTCCATCTGAGCGTTCCGTTCCCGTTCTGCCCGCCTCGCGGCGACGACGGCCTTCCAATCCCGCCCGCTGCCCCGCACGAGTTCCCTGATCTCGTCCGATGTCAGAAAAAAGATGTCGTCCGGCGCAGCGAACCGGCGGCTGGCGGCGCAGTGTTCTCCCATGAGCAGCAGCAGCCGGCGCGAGGCTGTGGCGAAATGCATGAGGGCATGACGGTTGGCCTCGCGCAAGGCCAGATAGCGCGCCAGCCTCTTGTGGCACCAGGAGAAAAACCACCATTCGTGCATTCGCCAGCCGAACGCGGCGCGGATCCGCTGCAGCGCCGCGGCGCGCACCGCATCCTGCTCGCGCCGCAGGGCGAAGACCGTTTTGGCCGGCGGCTGTTGCAGATGCGCCCGGATGACCCCAAGCAGGTACTCCGGCGTAGATGGGATCTTTCGACGATCCCGAGTGGTGCGGTGATCACCTCTGCCTCACTCCGTTATTATGTCAACACTACGAAAAACTATAC
>JANOEZ010000032.1:0-1587 GCA_031413335.1 Nitrospirota bacterium | reverse complement strand
AGCACCCCACGATGCGCGAGGTGAACAGGAAAATATCCGCCATCAAGGCATCCATGGTGCAGGAGCTGGGGTCCAAGGTGAAGAATCTTCGCACGCGCGAATCCGCGTTGAAAGAGCAGATGGAACGCTACCGGGATCGGTATATCAGTTTTCCGAAATCCGCCCTTGATCTGGCCCGATTGGAGCGGGACGTCAAAGTCACGTCGGATCTGCATGCGGCGCTGTCGGCCAAGCATCAGGAATTGCTGATCAAGAGCGCCCAGCAAATCGAGGAGGTCACGCTCATCGAGCCTGCCGTGACGCCCACCGCGCCGGTCAACAAGCCCGACTTCGGCCTGAACATCATCGTCGGGGCCATGATGGGCATGGTGCTGGGCATCGTACTGGCCTTTGCGCGAGAATCGTTCGATACCTCGATCGGAACGATCGAGGGAGTCGAGGAGTTTCTGGGCGCGCCTGTGTTGGGCGTGATCCCCCAGTTCGATGAAGTCGCCGTCCGGGAGTCGGTGCTGGAACAGTTGCCTCCTGGCTCCAGCAAGGACATGATCGAGATGCTGGCGAAGCTGGCCTGCCTGTTCGATCCGAAATCCGTGCTGGCGGAGTCCTACCGGGCGTTGCGCACCAACATTCAATTCTCATCGGCGAACGGCGACATTAAAACGGTGTTGTTCACGAGCGCCGGCTTGGGGGAAGGCAAAACCACGACCATTGCCAACGTGGCGATCGCGCTTGCCCAGGATGGCAAACGTGTCGTGCTGGTGGATGCGGATATGCGCCGTCCGGTCGTGCATGCGCGATTCGGTCTCCAGCGGGAGCCGGGACTGGCAGAAGTTTTGGTCGGGAGCATCGGGCTGAAGGATGCGATCCGAACGGTCACGGATCTCATGATCGGCACATTGGGAGTGGACCGTGTCATGAACTCCCCCGGGCTGGACAATCTTCACATTCTATCGAGCGGCGCGATTCCGGCCAACCCGGCCGAACTGCTGAATTCCCCCAGCCTGCTACAGATCATTGCCGATCTGCGAAAGCAGTATGACGTGGTCCTGTTCGACACGCCTCCCATCCTGCCCATCTCCGATGCCGTCATGATGAGCTCGAAGGTGGACGGTGTCATCCTGGTCTATCAAGTCGGCCGCATCGGGCGGAACGCGCTCAAGCGGACGAAATTCCTGGTCGATCACGCGCAGGGGCATATCCTCGGCACGGTGCTGACCAACGTGCGTGCCGAGATCACGCCGGAATACGGGTATTACCGTTACGAGTACAAGTAATCCCCGCGTGTAGGCAGATCCGGCGGCGGAGATGCCGCACCGGATCTATCGCAACCGCTGTGAGGGGAGTGAGTCGTGGCCGAGATCAGGTCCGCCCTGGCGCTCAGACCGGTCGAACTGCTGCTGCCGCTTCTGCTCGCATTTCTGCTTGCCGTGCTCGTCACGTTCACCAAGCCGACCATCGGAATCTTGGTGGCGTTGGGATCCATGCTGCTCCTGGTGTCGTTTTTTTCTCCAATGATCGGGCTGTACTGGCTCGTTTTTTCCATGCTGCTGGGACCTGAGTTTCTCATAGGCGGCGGCGGCGGGCTGG
>JANOEZ010000031.1:0-2363 GCA_031413335.1 Nitrospirota bacterium | reverse complement strand
CGCACAGTGGGGTGTCGCTCACTGCCGGATAAGGCTTCGCCGGCGAATCGGCGCAACCGGGCAACGCCCCCAAGGCCAATACGATCAGCCCCAACACTGCCCCAGCCCGTCCTATGGATTGAGTGGTGCGCATCGCCATCTCTCCTTGTGAATTGTTAGGGGCTCGCTAAGCTAGCCTAGCACAAATGGCTTGAGCCAGTTGATCTCCCTGGGCTCCATTTTTTAACGGTCCCCTTCGCCTCTTGGGCCATTGACACCCCTTTCTTTCGTCTGTTAAATTGCACAGTCAATACATCAAAAATTTCAAGCCTTTCCGTGTTGTTGGAACTCGGTTCACGGCAGCGGGACGGATGCCTCAAACAGCCTCCGGCGCGGCTGGTTGTTGGTATCCTGCAGGGCACAGGAGTGTAACCGCGTGAGCCTCGGTCTCATCCCTCAAGAGATCATTGAACAGGTTAAAGACCGCACCGATATTCTCGATGTCGTCTCCGGCTACGTGACCCTCTCCAAGGCGGGGCAGAACTTCAAGGGGCTGTGCCCCTTTCACTCCGAAAAATCGCCCTCGTTCATGGTCAGCCCCTCGCGGCAGATTTTCCATTGCTTCGGCTGCGGCACGGGCGGCAACGCCTTCACCTTCGTGATGAAGATGGAAGGCACGAACTTCCCTGAAACCGTCCGCGAGCTGGCCCGCAAGGCCGGCATCGCGGTGCCGGAATCCGCGCCCGGTGTGCGGCACCATCAGGATTCGGGCAATCGCGAGAAGCTGGAGCAGCTGAACGAAGTGGCGCAAGCCTGGTTCGCGCACAATCTGACGCAGGCGGAAGCCGGCCGGGAGGCGCGGCTCTATCTGAAAGAGCGTGGCATGTTTGAGGACACGCTGGAGGCCTTCGGTTTCGGCTACGCGCCGGAAAGCTGGGATGGCTTGCTGAAGCATCTGCTGAAACAGGGCTATACGCTGCCGGATCTGCTGTCGGCCGGGTTGATCACGACGAAGGAAGGTACCGGGCGCAACCCGAAGGATGCCTCCGGCTACTACGACAAGTTCCGCTCGCGCGTGATGTTTCCCATCCGCGACCTGCGCAGGAAGGTGATCGGTTTTGGCGGCCGCATTCTGGGCGAGGGGATGCCCAAGTACCTCAACTCGCCGGAGACGCCGCTCTTCAATAAGAGCCGGGCGCTGTATCTGCTGGAGAAGGCGCGCGAGACGGCCGGCAAGACGGAGACCCTGATCATTGTCGAAGGCTATTTCGACGCGATTGCGCTGCATCAGGCGGGCATCACGAACGTGGTGGCGACGCTCGGCACGGCGCTGACGCCGGACCACATCCGGATCATCCGGCGCTACGTGACGAAAGTGGTGCTGCTGTTCGATCCGGACGAGGCGGGTGTGCGGGCGGCGCTGCGGACGTTGGATTTGTTTGTGGACACCGGTCTCAGCGTGAAGGTGATCTCGTTGCCGTCCGGCGACGATCCGGACACGTTCATCCGGAACCAGGGCACGGAGGTGTTCGCGCAACTGCAAGACAAGGCGCCGAGCCTGCTGGACTTTGCCGTCGAGCACAGCTTGAAGCGCGCGGGCTCGACCGTGATCGAGGATCGCATCCGGAGCGTGGACGAAATTCTGCGGATTCTCCAGAAGACGAGCAACCGGCTGGAAAAGGAAGAATGCACCAAGCGCGTGGCGGAGCGGCTGGGCGTGAACCAGCAGCGGTTGATCGAGCGCTATCCGGAATTGCGGCCGCGTGAGCAGCGCCCGGCTGTCCGGAAGGACGCGCCGGTCAGCGTGCTGTCTTCCGGCGCGCGGTTCAAGGGCACGCAGGAAGAACGCGACCTGGTCCATGTGCTGCTGCAGGGGCAGTTGCTGCCGGCGGAAGTGCGTCGGCTGGAGGCGGAGACCTTCTCGATGCCGGCCTGCCGGCGCATCGTGGAGATTGCCCTGCGGTCGCTGGACGAGGGCCGCATCTCGGTGCGGGCCACGCTGGACGAGGCGCTGGCCGACGTGGTCTGCGCCTCGGTGGCGACGGAATTGTCGATGTCGGATCAGCCCTACGACGATGTGCGGCAGCACGTGACGGATTGTCTGGACTGCCTGGAGCGCAAGAAGCTGGAAGGCACGCTGGGCCGCCTGATCGCGCAGCTCCGCGCAGCCGAACAGGACGGGCGGACGGACGAGGCGCAGCGGTTGAACGATGCAGTCAACGCATTACGGTTGCAAAAGTCGGGTCGCGCGACGGTGTCCGCGTCCCCGACCGTGTAGGAGTATTCAATGCCCAAAGACGAAATGCTGGTCGAAGTCAAGAACAGTGGAGCCGGCATCCAGCACCTTGGCGATGTTCGGATGATCCATCAACTCGAGCGCCTGC
>JANOEZ010000030.1:0-5781 GCA_031413335.1 Nitrospirota bacterium | reverse complement strand
GGCTTGTCGCTTCGGCACGGGCGCAACGTCCCCTTCTTACTCATGGTGAGCCTCCCGCTGGTGGCCGTGTTGCCAGCTATTATCGCGACGCGTGCCTTGGCCTGGATGCCGGCGGCGGCACGGCACCCACGACAATGGGGTTTGGCGGCGGCACTCGTGGTGGCGATCGGACTGAGCGCGCTCGGTCCGGAGCATCTGACCCGCGTCGTTCGATCAGGCCTCGCCGCGGAGGAATTTTTCCGTGACACGAGCTATCCGATCGAAGCCGTGCAATGGATCAAGGTCAATCGGGACCAGGTCGGCGCGCGCATGTTCAATGAGTACGGTCACGGCGGGTTTCTGCTCTGGTGGCTGCCGGGGGAGCGGATCTTTATCGACGGCCGGATGCCGGCCTGGCGGATCGATGACCGGCGAATCTTCGAGGACTATCTGGCGCTGACCAATTGGGATCCTCCGGCGCTCGGCGTGCTCGACAAATACCTCGTGGATTGGGCGCTGGTGACGCGAGACGGCCCGCTGGAGCGGGCGCTGGGCGGTGAACGCGGCTGGCGGAGGATCTACGAGGACGCGAAGGTCAGGATATATGTTCGGCGTCAGGAGTAGAAGGGTGTGGCTGACGAAGGGCGGAACGGGGAAGTCGCGCCGTTTCGCTTCCGTGCCTCCCGAAGCGACCCTTCCGGGCTTTAGCGAGCGGAAGCCTTCTGGAATTCCCGCGGCCGCGGTCGTCGACCGCGGTGCCTTGGTCAGTTCCAGCTTTCCTTCTCGCTAAAGCCTCGGTGGGGCCCCGCTTCTTCGGCAAAGTCGCTCCAAGCGCGCCATCCCCTTTATTAAACTGAACGGTGACAGACTTTTAAGCGGTCTGTCACCGTTCTATTTTTTATTTATCTGAGAGACTTTCCATTTCTTCGAGCGGCGGTTGGCCTCCTCCGACTGCGCGCATCGAAGGAGCACATTCTGATCGTGCGCCTTCTGCGAGCACGGGAGGAGACCCACCCGCCGCTCACCTTGCTTCATCACGCTTCCTCAGCCGCTGACGGGGAAACGTTGCCGGGCTGCATAGAGCCCGCGCGCGTTATTTCGTCGAACGGCCAGCATCTCACGCACCATCGCCAGTCCGTCGCGAAGCACGCGCACCTTCGAGCCCGGCTGGTCGGTCCAGTTGATCGGGATTTCCGCGATACGATACCCCCGATGCTGAGCGATGTAGAGTAACTCCAGATCGAAGCCATAGCCGTCAATGCGGGCCACGGAAAACAGGTCCTGCGCCACGGACTGTCGAAACAGCTTGAAGCCGCACTGCGTGTCATTGATGTCTCTGATGCCGAGCAGGCGGACGATGCGATTGAAGAGGTTCCCCAACAGCGTCCGGTGGATGCGGGCCTGCACCCGGTAGCGGTGGTCGCGCGAGGCCAGGGTGCGGGAACCAATCGCGAGATCAGCGCCGTTCTTGATGGCGGCTTCCAGCCGTTCCAATTCCTGGATCGGCGTGGCTCCATCCGCATCCGCAAACAGTTGGAGCGCCCCCTGCGCGGCCTGCATGCCGGCGCGTACGGCGGCACCCTTACCGCTGTTGCGGGAAAGTCGGATTAGACGGATAGCCCGATGTTGCGCGCCGGCTTGTTCAATCAGTGCCGCAGTCTCGTCCGTGCTGCCGTCGTCGACAATCAGAATTTCATAGGCAAGGCCGCGTCCGTTGAGATAGGCGACAACTGATTGGAGATAGGGCGGAAGGCGACGGGCCTCGTTATAGGCCGGAATGACGACGGAAAGTGACACGATCTTGCGGGGTTCGGTGGCTGTCACGCGTCTCCTGAAGGTAGCGGGAGGGTAGCTGACCGGGGCGGGGATTGCAAGATTGCAGGGGCTCTTGACAATCCGGCGATTGCGAGCGAACGTATACCTATAGAGGGTAACGAACCAGACTGGGGAGGTGGGCTATGCATCATGTTGGCAAACAGATCGCGCTGGTGTTCGGGTCCCTTATGCTGGCGGCGTGCATGATGGATGTTCCGCCCAGCCGGATTGCGGACTACATGGGAGCGCCGGCCAAGAGCGCCCCTGAGATGGCGCCGCCGCAGGCGATCCAGGCAGGGCTGGTGGTCATCCCGGACGCGTCCGCGCCGGATGCCTCGCCGACGTTGCCGGATGAAGCGTTGCAGCGGATGGCCGAAAGTCTTTCGCAGGAGATCAGCCAGAGCCTGCCGATTCGGATCACCAAAATCATTTCTCCCGAAGGGTTGCGGCCGATTGCGGGCGGCGATCCGGATCAGTTTGCCGAGTTCGGGCGTAAGCACGGCGTGGATCATCTGGTGGTCGTCGTGGCCTCCAGCACAGAGCAGGAATATCCCATGATGGTCTTCCTCGGCTGGACGGCGCACAGCCAGCCGGGCCTCCGCCGCGACAACTGGTCATTGCTGGAAGTGGCGGTCGTGGATGTGAAGGCGGCACAGTCGCTCACGCGGGCCGAGGGACGCGGGTGGGCCACGCTGGATCGTCCGATGGCGCCGGGGATCAATCAATGGTACCCGGTCGTCTGGCTGCGTCCCATGGACCCGAGCCGGCGCTACTGGCCGCCGACCTACGAGGGTGCGGCGAATACGCTGCGGGTGATCGCCATGCAGGATGCCTCCAAGCGATTGATTCTGAATTTGCGCAAGGCGTGGAGTGAAAAGCGGGAAGCCGCCGTCGTTCCGGCTCCGATGCCGGCGCGCGGCTGACGCGTCGCCCGTTCGGCAGTGAGCGAACTCCCTTCCGAGGCCGTGAGAAGCCGCCTCGGAAGGGAGTTTGTCTTTGAAGGTGGGCGCAGGGATGGTGTAGAATGCGGATACTTTGTTGCCCTGCGGAAAAGTAACGAAACACTTAATCATTGAGGACACTTATATGCGGATGCGCGAGTGGTGTGGCATGGCTCAGAAGAAAAACATGATGAAACTGATGCTGCCGGTTCTCGCGGTGATGATGCTCGCCGGCGTGTCCTGGTGGCAGGTGGCGGCGCCATCTTCGGTCGACGCGGCAGTGCCGCCGGTGCTGGCGCAAGGTTTCTCCGACATCGTCAAGAAGGTCACGCCGGCGGTGGTGAATATTTCAGTCACAGGGAGCCATGAAGGCCGCCGCGGTGGACGTCGCCCCGGACCGCAAGTGCCGCCGGGGTTGCCCCCTGGCCCGTTCGGCGGGCCTCCCGGAGAAGACGCGCCAGGCGAGGAGCCCGGACCGCAGATTCCTCCTCCGCCAGGACCGCCGGGCCGTCCGGAGCAGAGCGCGGGGTCCGGCGTCATCATTGACGCCAAGGGCTATATCGTCACGAACAACCACGTGGTGGACAATGCGTCGCAGATTACCGTCACGCTGAGCGACAAGCGGGAATTTCAAGCCAAGCTGATCGGGGCTGACCCCAAGACCGATCTGGCCGTGGTCAAGATCGAAGCGGAAAATCTGCCCTCGCTCAAGTGGGCCGACTACGAGAAACTTCAAGTAGGCGACGTGGTGCTGGCGGTCGGCAGCCCCTTCGGTCTGAGCTCGACGGTGACGCTCGGCATCATCAGCGCGCTCGGACGCGGGAACGTGGGCATCGCCGATTACGAGGATTTCATCCAGACCGATGCGGCGATCAATCCCGGTAATTCAGGCGGCGCGCTGGTCAACATGAGCGGCGATCTGATCGGGATCAATACGGCAATTTTCTCGCGCACCGGCGGGTCGGAGGGCATTGGTTTCGCCATCCCCAGCAGCATTGCGGTGGACATTGCCGAAGCGCTGACGAAGACGGGGAAGGTGGTCCGTGGCTGGATGGGGATTGCGATTCAGGAGGTCACGAAGGACCTCGCCAAGTCCTTCAAGCTACCAGAGCAGCGCAAGGGCGGGGTGCTCATCAGCGAGGTGAATGAGAACGGGCCGTCGCATGCCGCCGGTGTCAGGCGCGGCGACGTCGTGGTGGCCTTCAACGACAAGGAAATCCAGAACGTCAGCCAGTTGCGGAACATGGTCGCACGCACGCTGGTCGGGACGACGGCTAGGGTCAAAGTGCTGCGCGAGGGCAAGGAACAGGTCATCCCCGTCAAGATCGGCGAGCGGCCGACGGATGAGATGCTGGCGAAGCGCGAACCGGCCGGATCCTCTCCCGCGCCGTCCGACACCGAGAAGCCGCCCGATAACGTTTTGGCGTCGCTCAAGGTGCAGGCGCTGGATGGCGCGATGCGCAGCCAGTTGAACATCTCGCCCAAGACCAACGGCGTAGCCATTCAGCACGTCGAAGCCGGGAGCCCGGCGGAAGCGGCGGGCCTCCAGCGTGGCGACGTGATTCAGGAAGTCAACCGCGAAGTCGTCAAGAGCCTGGACGACTTCAAGAAGGCGGCTGCGAAAGTGAAGAAAGAAGAAATGGTCGTCCTGCTATTGAGCCGGCAGGGGAACACGCTCTTCGTGGCGGTCAATCCGAAATGAAATAAGGAAGGTTGCGGCCAAGGTTGAGGCTGAGATCGGGACGAAAGCCGTCTTCACCTTAACCTCAGCCTAGCCTGTACGATCTGTTTGTATGGCTGACTGGAACGATTTCCAAAAGTGGCTTCAAGACTCGGTCTTCACCCCGCTGGAAGACCGAAAGATGCCGGTCATGGAGCACCTGGTGGAGTTCCAGGTCCGGCTCACCCGCTCGGTGCTGGTCGTGGCGGCGGTCTTTGTCGGCACATTTTTTTACGCCGATGCGCTGGTGCAATGGCTGAGGGTCCCTCTCCAGAACGCATTTATTCCAGGAAAACTGCAATGGGTGCCGACCGATCTGCCGGTCGTGCCGTTCGTGTTTCTCGCGCCGGGCGAAGCGCTGTGGCAGAACGTGAAAGTGGCCGGGTTGTTCGCGCTCGTGCTGGCGACGCCCTATGTGCTGTGGGAACTCTGGCAGTTCACCGTGCCGGGCCTGCACGCGCAGGAGCGGCGCTTCGTCGGGCCGTTCGTCCTGCTGAGCGCGCTGGCCTTTTACGCGGGCATCGGGTTTTCCTTCTTTTTCGTCCTTCCGTTCGCGCTGAATTTTCTGGTGTCCTACGGCGTCAACGCCGGCTTTATCCCCCAGCTCTCCATCGCCCAGTACGTCGGGTTTGCCCTCTGGTTCCTGATGGTCTTCGGATTGATCTTCGAGGTGCCGCTGGTGATTACGCTGATGGCCAAGCTGGGCTGGGTGGATGCGCCGTTTCTCAAGCGCTACCGGAAATGGGCGTTCCTGGGCGCGTTCATCGTTGCGGCGATCCTGACGCCCACCCCGGACCCGTTCAATCAATGCCTGATGGCGCTGCCGATGTATATCTTTTACGAAGTCGGTATCATCAGCGCCGGATTCTTCAAGAAGAAACCAGCGCCAGGATCGGAGCCGGCTTCGGCGGGTGCCGCGGCGCGCATGCCGGTGGCGGCTGCGCCGGTGATGAGCGACGATCCCTACGTGAGCGTGCCTGGCTCAGGACGCCGCGGCTGAATGGCAGTAAAAAGTAAAAGGTGAAAGGTAAAATGCCGGACGAAGACGAGACCAGGAAAAAACTTTTCACTTTTCACCTCTCACTTTTCACTCGGAGATAAGAATGGCCAAAGAACTGAAAGTGGTGCAATCCCCTGGCGGTGGGAACGGAGACGTCTGCACGTACCTGTGGGCTTGCGCCATCTGTGACGAAAACGAGACCTGCCACGCTGGATTCCTTTGTATTCTTGCAATCATTACAGCAATGCCGAGGCCGGAGATCATCTCAATAAAACTATCAACTCCAAAACCAAAAAGCGCCAGCGTTTCATCCTGATAACCAAACC
>JANOEZ010000029.1:0-8579 GCA_031413335.1 Nitrospirota bacterium | reverse complement strand
GCATGCACTTGGTTGGGGATCCAATCCGACCCGGTCATCAACGCGGCGGTAGAGCGACGCCCGCTCGCGGGTGAGACCGATGAGCAGCGGCGCGAACGGCGTATCGGCAAAGGCGTGCCGCTTGTGCTCCTCCGACAGGGGACGGCCCAGCACATGATGGACTTCCAGCGCCCTGATGATCTTCACGCGATCGTTGGGATGCAGCCGGCTGGCGGAGTCGGGGTCCACCTGGACCAGCTTCCGATAGAGCCAGTCCGCTCCCTTCGCATCCGCCTCCCGCTCAAGACTCCGCCGAAACTCCCAGTCGGCTGGCGGGCCTTCCCACAAACCGCGCAACACCGTCCGCACGTAGAGTCCTGTCCCGCCGGCCAGCAGCGGCACCTTCCCTTTACCGTGCAATCGGGTGATTTCGGCCACGGCATGCCGCCGGAACTCGCCCGTGTTGAACGGCTGGTCCGGATCGACCAGGTCGATCAACCGATGGGGCACGCCCTGACGCTCTTCTGCAAACGGTTTATCCGTGCCGATGTCCATCCCGCGATAGACCTGCCGGGAGTCCGCGGTCAGCACCTCCGTCCCCAGCGTCTTTGCGACAAGCATCGCAATATGGCTTTTCCCGACCGCCGTCGGGCCGACGAGGGCGACGAGCGGCTTGAGTGCCGTGAATCGTGATCCGTGATCCGTGAGCGGTTGTTCTTTCATGTTACGTTTAGCGTCCAAATATCCTGGCCAATTCCTCTTCCGGCAACCGCAATGCGATGCGCCGTCCATGCGGGCAGGTCGTCGGCAGGCCTTCGTCCACCCATTCCTCGATCAACCGCTTGATCTCCGGCAGTTCCAGCGCGCGGCCGGCGCGCACCGCTCCGTGGCAGGCCAACGAGGCCATCACGGAACGCAGCCGCGTCTCCAACGGCGCAGTCGTATTCCACTGCGACAGATCGTCGACAAGATCGAGCACCAGCGCGGCGTAATCGAGCGGCTTCAGCAAGGCCGGCACGGCGCGGATGATGAACGTCCCCGCGCCGAACGGCTCGATTGTCAGCCCGGCCTGCTCCAACTCGGGCAGATGCCGCTGCAAGAGCACCGCGTGCTGCGCCGGCACGTCCACCGTTTCCGGTATCAACAACGGTTGCGAGGGCAGCGCCTGGCTGAGCCGGGCCCGGCAGAGCCGCTCGAAGAGCACCCGCTCATGCGCTGTGTGCTGGTCGATGACTTGCAACTCCGAACCCACCTGCGCCACGAGATAGGTCCGGCCGAGCTGTCCCAATGGCACGATGTCCCGATCCAATCCAGCCAGATACGTCTGGGAAGGTTCCTGCACGGTGTTGCCGGCCGTCTGCGGATCGCCGGCGATTCCCGACAGCATTTGCTGGTCCAGTCCTGGCATGGTTCCGGGAAAAGCCGGTTCACGGTTGACGAATGACGAGTACCGAGTGACGGCTTCAGGCGTCACCTCCGCGCCGATCGCCGCCCGGACCGACGACCGCACGGCCTGGAATACCAGATACTGATCGGCAAACCGCACTTCCCGTTTTGTCGGATGCACGTTGACGTCCACCCGCTCGGAATCCACATCGAGAAACAGCACGAACTGCGGATGCTGTCCCTTCGGCAGGTAGGCGCCATAGGCCTCATAGACCGCATGCGACACCGCGGCATTCTTGACCGCGCGCCGGTTGACGAAGAGTTCCTGCGGCGTTCGCCCGGCGCGGGTGTGCATCGGCTGGATCGTCAGCCCCTCCACCCGGACCCCGGCGCGCGCTCCGGACACCGTCGCCGCCTGCTCGACAAATCGCAGACCGTAGATCTGCAGGATTCGGTCGCGCCGCGACGCAGCCGCCGGATAGTCCGCCACCTCCTGCCCGTTGTGCGTCAGACGGAATCGTGTGTCCGGCCAGGCCAGCGCGGCCTGCTGGACGGCCTGGCAGATGTGGGAGAATTCCGTCGTCGTCGTTTTGAGGAACTTCTTGCGCGCAGGGGTATTGAAGAACAGCTCTTCGACGTCGATCTGCGTGCCGGGTGCGGCGGCGGCCTCTTCCGACTTCGTGAGGGCGCCTCCGGTCAGGATCAGTCTGGTGCCCACCGGCCCGGTGCGGCACATGGTCGTCACCCGCACCTTCGAAACCGATGCGATGCAGGGCAGGGCCTCGCCGCGAAATCCCAGCGTTCGGATGGTGGACAGATCGTGTTCAGATCGCAGCTTGCTGGTGGCATGGCGTTGGAAGGCCAGCGGGGCATCGGCCGGGGTCATGCCTTCGCCATCGTCGCTGACGCGAATCAATCGCCGTCCGCCGTCCGTCACGTCAACAGCGATGCGCGTGCTGCCGGCATCCAGACTGTTGTCGATCAATTCCTTGACGACGGCTGCCGGACGTTCGATCACCTCGCCGGCTGCGATCCGGCTGATGACCTCGCCCGGCAACACCCGGATTTTCCCGACGCCGCCGGCGACGCTCATCGCAGTTCCGCGAGCTTGCCTTTCGCCAGCTTGGCTTCGTTGGAATCTTTGAAATCCTGCAGGACACGCTTCAGATATTCGCGCGCTTTGCTGGCATTGCCCGTGTCCGCCGACGCCAGCCCCAGCTTGTAGAGCGCCGCCGCGACCTTCTCGCTCTGCGGATGGTCCGTGACAACCTTCTCGAACGCCTGCATGGCCCGGGCCTGGTCCTTCAGGCTGTAGTGCGATTCGCCCAGCCAGTACTGCGCGTTCGGAGCCAGCGAGGTGGACGGAAAATCGTGGAGAAACCGCTGGAACCCGGTCACGGCCAGATCGTACCGTCCGTTGAGATAGTCGTTGTAGGCCAGGTTGTACGCGGACGTGGGAGAAATATCCGGCGTGCCGGCCAACGGAAGCCCCGGCTCCTGCCGGGACGGCAGCGTGGCCGGTTTCGATTGGCGCGACGGCTCCCCGTCCGGCCTGGCCGGCATCGTGCGGGGGGCGCTTTCCAGGTTTGCCAGCCGTCCCTCGACCAGTTTCAAACGGTCCAGCCACTCGTCCGTCTGCGGCTTGGACGCCGCCGCATCCTTCCCGACATCCCCGCCCAGCTTGGATTCGAGGGCTTGCAGCCGCTTCTGCAACGCCTCTTGCTGCTTGTGCGCCTGCTCCTGCGACTTGGTCACCACGCGCAGGTCTTCACGCACTTCGATAAAATCGGCATGCTTCGCGCAGCCGGTGATGGTCAGCATCACCGCACCGGCAAGATGCAACACTGTGTAGCGCATAGACTCTCGTGCTCCGAAACTCTTCGTTGATGTTTACTGGAGCTGGGCCAGCTTCTCTTTTGCCTTCATCGCTTCCGGACTTCTTGGATGGGCCTCCACGACCTGCTTCAACGTGGACGAGGCGCGCGCGCGATCGTTCATCGCCGCGTAGGCGAACCCTTTTTTGAGCAGCGCAGCCGGCACCTTGACACTGTCCGGGTACGAACGCTGGACGCGGTCGAAGGCCTCGATCGCCTGCCCGTAGTCTTTGACCCCATAATAGCATTCGCCGAGCCAGTATTGGGCGTTGCCGGCGAGCTTCGCGTCCGGGTGGCGCTGGAGATAATCCGCAAAGCCCTTGCGCGCTCCGTCATAATCGCCGTTCTTGAACGCCTGCAGCGACTGTTCGTAGCTCTTGTCCTCGCCGTCTGCGGCCGCTCCACCGGCAGCCGCCGCCGGGCCCACTGCCGCTGGTCCCGAACCCTTGGCCGGTTTCCCCTCTTTCACCTTGCCGGCCTGGGTCGCCATACCGTGCATGGCCTTGGCCACCTCGTCCAGGCGGCGGTCCTGCTCCGCTTCCCGCGTCTCGATCGCCTCACCGACTGTCCGCAGCGCCTTGGCCACCGAGCTGACGCTCTTGTTCACCTCCGCCAGATGCCCCGATGTCAGTTTGCCGTCGGCCTCCACCTTGGCGGACAAATCCGTCAACGAACGGCTGAGCTGTTCGAGCATCTTGTCGTGGCTCCCCAGTTTGGCGTCCACGGTCTTGACCAGAAGGCCGACGGTCTCGGCCAACTTTGCCAATTCTTCCTGCACGCGATCGCGATCTGTTTTTAACAGATTGGCCTGATCGTGCTGAATTTTCTCCAACACATTCAACCGCGCAGCCGCTTTATTCTCCGCATCGTCCAGACGGTGCTGGATCGTCTCAAACCGGTTGGAGCCCTTGTCCAGGTTCCCTCGAAGCGCCGGCAATTCCTCCTCGCGCAGCGTCGAGAGCTCCTGGTTGAACTTGGCCCTGGTCTCGCCGATCGACTGATCCAGCTTGGCGATCTTCGCTGTCAGCTCCTTCTCCTGTCTAACGAGATCCGCTTGCTGGGCGCAACCGGCCAGCGACAGCGCAACGGCACAGCCGGCCAGCGCCGCGCCGCGGAGACTCCCCTGCTTCATACCCACATCACGCACCGTGAACCTCGTTCCCGCTACTTGACCCGCAACACCAGATGGCCACGCCGATTCTGCTGATAGCAGTCCTCAGTATGCTCGCGGCAGAAGGGCCGGTCCTTCCCATAGGACGCCACACCCAACCGCTTGACGTCGATGCCCATATCCGCCAGATAGTTGCGCACGGCCTTGGCCCGCTTCTCGCCCAACACCTGATTGTAGGCCTGCGTACCGCGCTCGTCGCAGTGCCCCTCGATCGTCAGCGCTTTCCCCTCATTCGTCTTCAGCCACTGCGCATCCGTCCCGAGGGCCTGCTTGCCGTCATCCGCAATCGTCCAGCTGTCGAACCCGAAAAACGCGTCCTGCAGCCCCGAGCCGGCCGTCGCCGCCGCCTCCTGCTGCATTTCCTGTGCGCGCTGCCGGGCCGCTTCCGGTTCGGCTTTCGCCACGACGATGTCATCGGACACGCGCTCCTCGCCCGGCAGAGTCACCGGCGCCTTGCCGACCAATCCCTGCTCCGTGGTTTTCGAACCGGATGTCCCCTGCACCGATTTCTCGCACCCTTGCGCGAACACCAGCAGGCACCCGGCTAGCACCATCACACCTACGGTCTGGCATGCACGGCTCATCGCATCACGCTCCTGTGTTGGTGTAGACATTACTTCTTCTCCGTGGGTTGCACGTCGACCTTCTGGATCTCCGCCGAAAACTAGCCTGGCATGCTGTCGTGCGATCCGCCGGACGTCAGCGGTTCCATCTTCTTGCCGTCGCTGTCGATCATTTGGCGTAGACATTATTTCTTCTCTGTGGGTTGCACGTCGACCTTCTGGATCTCCGCCGAAGACCAGGCTGGCATGCTGTTGTGCGTTCCGACGGAGGTCAGCGGCTCCATCTCCTTGCCATCGCTGTTGACCATGTAGAGCTGCGTTCTCCCTCCGGATGTCGAGCTGAACGCCAGATGCCGGCCGTCCGGCGACCAGGACGGGGAATCGTCGATGCCGGGTCCCGAGGTCACTTGCGAACGCTTCTGCCCGTCCGGACTGATCAGGCAGATCTTGTAGTGCCGCTGCTCGCTCCGGCACACGTAGGCAATCCAGTTGCCGCGAGGCGACCAGGCCGGCGCCGCATTGTAATCGCCTTCGAAGGTCAGCCGGCGCACATTCGTTCCGTCCGCGCTCATCAAGTAGATCTGCGGGCCGCCGCCGCGGTCGGAGGTAAACGCCAGTTCCCTGCCGGTCGGCGCCCAGGCGGGCGACAGGTCGCCTGCCGAATGGACGGTCAGGCGCTGGAGCGCCTTGGTCTGCATGTCCATCGTGTAGACTTCAGAGTTGCCGTCCTGGCTCGTGGCAAACGCCAGTTTCGTGCCGTCCGGAGACAGCGCCGGCGTGATGTTCAGCCCCGCCAGCGACACCAGCGGCGAGCGCTTCCCGGTCGAGAGATCCACGATTTCGATATTCTGCCGCGTGCGGCTCTGGTAGGACGTGAAGACCAAAAACTTGCGGTCCGGGGACCATTGCGGGGTGAGGTTCAGAAACCCGTCGGAGGTGAGCTGCCGGGGCGCATGCCCGTCATAGTCCATGACATACAGCTCGCGAGCGCCCTTCTGCTCCGAGACGTAGGCAATCCGCGTCCGCGCGATACCCGGCTCGCCCGTGTAGCGCGCGACCAGCTCATCCGCCAGCCGGTGCGTCAGCTGCCGCAGCAACGCCATGGATCCGACGTAGCGCTTGGCGGAACCGATGTCGTCGCTGCTGCCGTCGTACACAAACCGGTCCAAAAGATAGTCGGGGTCGCGCGTGCCGATCGCGCCCCACACCAGCACCTTGACGCCTGCTTCGACCGCCTGTTTCAGTTTCTGTTTATCCGGTGCGCTTGGACCGGTCAACGGGATGCCCAGCCTGGCAGCATCGGCGACGGCAAACACCTGCGACCGGCGAAGGTCGGCGCTGAGCACGTCTGCCGCCACTTTGCCCGGATGCGATGGAAGCGCGGCATCCTGGAACCCCAGCACGCCGACAGGAACTTTCTGAAAGTCTGGTCGGGTCGCCTCCAGATACACATCCGCCGCGCCGGATTCCAGGACGCTGCCCGACACGCCAAGGCCGGCAAGGCTGAGCCATGCGCCGGCGACCACGTTCCACCGCACACTCGTTCGTCGTGTCATCCGGCCTCCTCACCCACCGTAAAGCTGAAATGCGTCTCCAACATGTCCTCGGTCACATACGGAGGAAACGGCTGGAGCTGTCCCACCGACAAGACCGCCCGTTTCCCGGCGTCATCGTAATACCCGTTCCCGGACTCCTGTTCAACCACCACGTCGCTGATGCGGCCGGACCGGTGCAGCCGAAACTTGATCACGACCACGTACGACCGGTTCCCGGCATCCACCGGCGGGGCCACCCACTGCTCGCTGATCTTGCCCTGCACGATGGCCAGATACCGGCTCAATCCCGACTCATCGCCGGACACCTGAATCTTTGTGACCGGCTTGGCCGCCGGCTTGGGCTTCGACGCCACCGCCGCCTTCGGCTGCGGACGCTGCACCTGCTCCAGTTGCCTGGCCAGATCGGAAAGCGACGGCTGTTTTTCCTGCGCCTTGGTCTCCGCGACCGGCGGCACGGGAACCGGCGCCGGCCGGTACTCTCCCAGCCGCGGGGCTTCCGGAAGACGCTCGATGCCTCGCAGGGCATCCCGCAACTTGGTATCCGCGGCCTTCATGGCCGGATTATCCTTGACCGACGGCAGCACCGGCATTTTTGCGGCAGTCGGCGCGCTCGCCCGCACCGGAGGCGCGACCGGCTTGGGCGCTGGTTCAACCGGTGCCGGCGCAAAAGTCGGAGCCGGTTGAGGCAGGCTGACCAACGTCACCTGCGTGGCCTGCAGCCGTTCGATTTTCGGCGTGAACCGGATACCCGCCACCACGGCAAGACCGGCCAGATGCAAGGCCAGCGACACGGCCAGCATGCGCTTGACGAGGACGACTGAGCCCCCCGTCATGTCTGCGTCGAGCCAGCCTGGATGCGCCTGTGCCGTCATGCGACGCGCCTACTGAATGCGCTCTTCCTGCGCCCGTGCGCCAGGCACGGGATCCGTCACCATGCCGAGTTTTTCAATGCCCGCCCGCTTGATCTGGTCCATCACCCGCACCACCGTGCCATAGGGCACCGCCTGATCGGCGCGCAGGTAAATGGACACGTTCGCGTTGTGCTGTTTGGCCTGCTTCAGTTTGAACTCGAGTTGCTCGAGGCTCAGCTGATCCTTGTCCAGATACATTTTCTGATCCCGCTCGATGGTCAGGACCAGCCGCTCGTCCGGCCTGATCGTATTGCTCTGGGACGTCGGCAGCGTGATGTCCATCCCGCGATAGAGCATCGGCGCCGTGACCATGAAGATGATCAGCAGGACCAGCACGACGTCCACCAACGGGATGATGTTGATCTCGGCCAGGAACCGCCGGCGGCGGGTGTCGAACATCATGCGCGCACCCCTGCATGTTTGCCCTTGGCCGGCAGCGCGTTCATGAATTCGATGCTGAACGATTCGGCGCGGAAAACCGACTTCCGGATCCGCGTCAGATAGTAATTGTAGGCAATGACGGCGGGAATGGCCGTCAAGAGACCGGCCGCCGTGGCCACCAGCGCCTCCGCGACACCGGGCGCCACCGCCGCGATGCTGGCCGTCCCCATTTTTCCGATTTCTTGGAAGGCGTCGATGATGCCGAGTACCGTCCCCAGCAATCCGATGAACGGTGTGATGTTGCCGGTGGTCGCCAGAAACGGCAGGTAGGCTTCCTGCCTTGAAATCTGGCCTTGCATGATGTGCCCGACCACGCGTTCGAGATACGGCCGGTCTGCTGCCGGCGGATCCTCGGAGTCTCCCCGGCGTCCGGTTGCCTCGCCGTCGTGATCGGGCGCCAGGCGGTCCATGATGCCGAGAAACACCGCCGCGCTCGGACTGGCCGTCAGGCGGCGTGCCTGGCGTCTCAAGTCATCTCGATCCTTGCTTTTTGCGTACGCGCTGAGGAACTGCTGCTCTTCCCGCTCTGCGATGCGAAACCCGCGCCACTTCGCGATGATGATGGCCCAGGAAACGACGGAAAAGACAAACAAGGCAAACAAGACAAGCTTGGATACCACTCCAAGCGACGCAACCGCTCCCATGGCACCGGATGGCATCAGAACCCCCTACATACAATCGCGCCGCCTGACGGCGGC
>JANOEZ010000028.1:0-1399 GCA_031413335.1 Nitrospirota bacterium | reverse complement strand
TCAGCCTACATCACTGGAGGGACAATAACCCATTCTTGGTGGATGTTCAAAGAGGATCATCTCTGCAACGCTCAAGGATGGCCTGATGATCCGCCGTGCGCGCATGGGACGCGCACGGTTTCATCGTGCGCGTTGCGCGAGCACGAAGGGAGACCGAGACACCACACTCATCCCAATCGCCAACGTTGCGGGAACCTGCTATCTGGCGTTCAGGGCTGCCCGTATGATCTCTTTCGCTTCCGGACTTTCCCAGTCCCGCGCCCCGAAGATGCGGTGGATGATCACGCCCTTCCGGTCCACCAGAAACGACATCGGCAACGAGCGCGCGCCGTAGGCCAGCCCCACGCGGTAGTCCGAATCGTGCAGGATCGGGAAGGTCAGCCCCAACTGGTTCCGGAACGGCCGCGTCACGGCGACGCCCTGCTGATCGGTGGAGATGGCCAGGATTTCGAAGTCCTTCC
Organism: Nitrospirota bacterium; assembly: GCA_031413335.1. GTDB lineage: Bacteria > Nitrospirota > Nitrospiria > Nitrospirales > Nitrospiraceae > 2-02-FULL-62-14. The sequence continues at coordinate 938 of JANOEZ010000028.1, read as the reverse complement.
GCTCGAACGCCTTGTACAGCGCCTCCATCGCCGGCATTTCCACCCGGCAGGGCCCGCACCAGGTCGCCCAAAAATTAAGAAACACGATGGAGCCGCGATACTCGGAAAGCGTCACGGCGTTGCCGCCGAGGTCGTAGAGCTGGAAGTTGGGCGCCTGGTCGCCGACTTTCAGCACGCCGCGTTTCATGGGCGGCGCCTGCACCTGTTCGGACTGCGCGCCGATTGCCGCGCCCGGCGCGGACTCCGGCAGGACTTCAGACTTCGGCGCGTCGTCGCAACCGGCGAGCGCCAGCAGCGTCAGCAGCGCGGTGTGAAGCAATGTGAACCGCATGGCTATGATGATACTACGCGGAAGGCGGCACTTTGACCGTTTTGGGCGTGACTTTCAGAAGATCCACCAGCACATTCAGACTATCCAGCCTCGTCCAGTCGCGCGGACCGATGACGATTTCACGGATCACGCCCTGCTGATCGATGATGAAGGTCTCGGGCACGCCCATGCGTTTGTAGGGCATGTCGGTCCTGCCCCAGGAATCGATCAGCACCGGGAACGACAGGTTCATGCTCTTGACGAAAGGCGGGATGTCCTTGGTCGTCGTCACGCGATCGATGCTCACCGCCAGCACCACCAGCCCGTCCTTCGCGAAATTCTTGTACAGGACTTCCATCGAGGGCATCTCTTCCTTGCAGGGCTTGCACCAGGTGGCCCAGAAATTCAAAAAGACCACCTTGCCGCGGTAATCCGAGAGACGGACCGGCTTGTCGTCCAGATCCACGAGCGAAAACTCCGGCGCGACCTTGCCGATCTTGGGCGGCTCGTACTTGGAGCTCTGCAGCCAGACGATGCCGAACACCAGCACCAGCACGCCAATTGCCGCGATCGCCACCAATGGCTTCGAGCCTTTCGGCGCCTGATTCTCTGTTGTCGATTGTTCAAC
>JANOEZ010000027.1:0-7652 GCA_031413335.1 Nitrospirota bacterium | reverse complement strand
GCCCCCAGATCGGATCGTCCTTCCAGGTAATATAGGGCGCCAGCGCTTCCTGCGAAATCGCGTCCAGGCGCACTCCCTTGATGTCCAACTCCAGATACTTCTCCACCATATCGGTCGGATCGTGCACGATCGAGCCGGTTTGCGCATGACTGTCAGACAGCGCGAGCGCCAGTAAGACCATCATGATCACCGCGAGCCCAAGGCTGACAAGACCGATTTCCCGGTCCTGCGCCCCGTGCCTCGTGCCCCGTGCCTCGTGCCTTGGTTTCATGCCACCTCGTGCAGTTTCATCACGTTCGTTCCGCCACGCTGCCCTATAATGGTCCCCGACAAAATCACCAGCCGCTGCCCGGACTTCGCCAGCCCTTCCTCCTTCAGCCGCCGTTCGATTTCATGCACCCGTGCATCCGTCTGCTCGATGCGCGGCATCGTCAACGGCACGACGCCCCAGTAGAGTGCCATGCGCCGGCGAATCGGTTCGGACGGCGTCACCGCGATGATCGGCGCCATTGGGCGCTGCTTCGACATCAAACGAGCCGTCGTGCCGGATTCGCTGAATACGATCACCGCATCGGCCCTGGTCGTCGCGACGGCCGAGCAGGCTGCCGCGCACATCGCTTCAGGAAAGGAGTTGGCAGCATGCGGCGCCGATTCTGCCACGCGCACGACGCCCGGCTCCGCGCCCTCTTCGGCTGCCCGGACAATCCGGTCCATCACACGGACTGACTCGAGCGGATAGCGTCCGGCGGCGGTCTCCGCCGAAAGCATGACGGCATCGGTGCCGTCGAACACGGCATTCGCCACATCCGAGGCTTCGGCCCTGGTGGGGCGCGGATGCTCCGTCATGGATTCCAGCATCTGGGTCGCCGTGATCACCAGCTTGCGCTTGCGATTGGCGGCCAGGATGATCCGTTTCTGGAGAATCGGGACAATTTCAGGCCCCATTTCAACGCCGAGATCACCGCGCGCGATCATCACACCATCGGCCTCGTCGAGAATCCCCTCCAACTGTTCGATCGCCTCGGGCCGCTCGATCTTGGCGATGAGCGGAATCTCACCGCCCTGCTCCACGATCAACCGCCGGGCCGCCGCGATATCCGCCGCCCCGCGGACGAACGAGAGCGCGACGTAATCCACCTGCTGCGCCACGCCGAACCGCAGATCCTCCCGGTCCTTGTCCGTCAGCGTCGGGGCACTGATGACCGTCCCAGGAAGATTCAACCCTTTGTGAGACGTGACCAGACCACCGGTCACGACGGAGCAGTCCACCGTGTCGCCGGCCACGCGTTCAGCCTTGAGTTCGATCAGGCCGTCGTTGATCAGGATGCGCGCGCCGGACCGGATGTCCGTGGCCAGCGCCGCATAGGTCACCGGCAACTCGGCCGTATAATTAGGCGCCACGGACTTGCCACTATAATGGATGCCGCTTCGAGGATCGAAGGCCGCCTGGCCGGCCAGCAGCCGCACACGTTGGCCGGCTTCCAGCATGACGCCGGCCTCGGGTAATTGGCCGACCCGAATGCGCGGTCCCTGGAGGTCCTGTAGGATTGCGACCGCCACGCCCGCTCGCTGTGCCGCCTCACGGACCGCCTGGATGGCACGGGCGTGCGACTCGTGCGTGCCGTGCGAAAAATTGAGCCGCGTCACGTTCATGCCGGCGGCGATGAGCTGCTCCAGCATCTCGGGCGAGCTGCTCGCCGGACCGATCGTACAGACGATTTTGGCTTTGCGCATGTGAGGACGTGAACCGTTATTCGTTAACCGTTATTCGAAAACACTACCGCCATGCACACAGCGGTTATTCTACCAGACGTGGGAAGGCCCGCAAAGCGCGTTGACCGTCTGCGGCGCTGCGTGATACGTTGCACCACATTTTTCTCTTCGAGCTATTTGCTATTCGCGACTCGCTATTAGCTATGAAGACCACGAAATCCCAACAGCTCTTTGCCGAGGCCCAGCGCTACATCCCCGGCGGGGTGAACAGCCCGGTCCGCGCCTTCAAGTCCGTCGGCGGCCAACCCCTGTTCATCGCCAAAGCCAAGGGCGCCTACCTGTGGGATGCGGACGGCAACAAATTCATCGACTACGTCCATTCCTGGGGACCGATGATCCTGGGCCATGCGCCGGGTCCGGTGATCAAGGCGATTCAGAAGGCCGCCACGCGCGGCACAAGCTACGGAGCCCCGACCGAATTGGAAGTCCGTCTCGCCAAAATGATCGGCGAGGCCGTGCCCTCGATGGAGCAGGTGCGGCTGGTCAGCTCAGGGACGGAAGCCGTCATGAGCGCGATCCGGCTCGCCCGCGGCTACACGAAGCGGGACAAGATCATCAAGTTCGACGGCTGCTACCATGGCCATAGTGATTATCTATTGGCCAAGGCCGGCTCCGGTGTGGCCACGCTCGGCCTGCCGGATTCTCCCGGCGTGCCGGCCGACTTCGCCAAGCACACGCTGACCGCTCCATATAATGATGTCCGGGCCGTGCAAAGTCTGATCGAGGCCCACGCGACTGAACTGGCCTGCATCATTGTCGAGCCGGTTGCCGGCAACATGGGCGTCGTGCCGCCCGGCCACGAGTTTCTTGCGGCGCTCCGTGAACTCACACGCGCATGCGGCGCGCTGCTGATTTTCGACGAGGTCATCACCGGTTTCCGTGTGCATTATGGCGGAGCCCAGACGCTCTTCGGTGTGACGCCGGACCTCACCTGTCTGGGCAAAATCATCGGCGGCGGGCTGCCGGTCGGAGCCTACGGCGGCAGGCGGGAGATCATGCAGATGATCGCGCCGGCCGGACCGGTCTATCAGGCCGGGACACTGTCGGGCAATCCGCTGGCAGTAACCGCCGGAATCGAAACGCTGAAAGCGCTCAAAGCGTCAGGCGTCTATAAAAAATTGGATGCGCAGGCGGCGGCGCTGGCGGAGGGTCTTGGCAAGGCGGCGAAGCAGGCCGGCGTGCCGTTCACGCAAACGAGAGTCGGCTCGATGCTCTGCGGATTTTTTACCAATCAACCGGTGATGGATTACGCGTCAGCCAAACGCTCAGACCAGCAACGTTACGCGAAGTTCTTTCGCGGGATGCTGGAGCAGGGCGTCTATTTCGCGCCCTCGCAGTTCGAAGCCGCCTTTCTCTCGACCGCCCACAGCGACGCCGATATCAAGAAGACGATCGCGGCGGCCCAATCGGTGCTTAAAACCCTCTAGCTATTCCGTATCCGGGCCGATACGGCTTCGTATCTATTCGTCGTCATCCTCGGCGTCCAGTACCGCCTGGCGCTGCTGCTCTTCCATGGCATTGTGGATCAGCATTCGCAGAAACATCGAAATCAAGGAGCCCTTCTCCAGGCTTCCCCCTGGGGGAACCGCAATTTTGCCTTCCTTGACCATCTTGTCCAGCCAGGCCTTCTGATCCGGTGCGATCAGAACTGGAATCTCGACCAGCCCTACACGTCCCATCATGTCCATAGCTTGTACCCCCGTGAATCGTGAACCGTTGCTATTCCAGCACGCAGGTTTCCACCTTGTCAACCTGCCCATCCTGAGCATGGGTCTTGCAGAGTCTCCTCTGAACGGTCGAAAGCAACCACTCATGTGAAGGAGGCGTTATGCAAACAGCGGAAACCCTATCCATCGGCGAGCAGTATGTCTGGCAGGCCCTGGCGGCAGCGTTGGTGGCCGGACTGTTGCTGGCCATCCCGACACCTGTGGCAGCGGAAGCCAGGAAAGAATCGCACGAGTTGCACTCGGTCAGTCCAGTCATTCACGGCCTGATGAACCAATCGCGCATCACCGAGGCATCACGACTCGCGCCTTCGGCGACTGCACAAAAACGAATCACGCGGACCACTCCGCTTCGCAAGCAACTCAAGGGACTTCCGCAACATACGCTGCAGGCAGTCCGCCAGCAGGCCGCCTTTGCCCGCCGCGTGCTGTCTGCCCGCTCACCCTTGCCCGACCGGCCACAGAAACCACGACTCTTGCAGGACGGGCAGATCCGGCTGATAGACGGCGATACCTTCGCGGTCGGTACTGAACGATTCCGCATCCGAGGCATCAACGCGCCTGAGACAACCGAGGCGGGCGGGTTCTCCGCCACGCAACGACTGGACCTGTTACTACACGAAGGCCCGGTGCTGGTGATTCCGTACGGTCAGGACACCTACGGCCGTACGCTCGCCGAAGTCTACGTCAACAACCGCAACGTGGCGGAGGTGATGAAGGAGGAAGGTCATGACAAACCGCGGCCCTAACGTGTTGCGCTATTGTTCGATTTTCTTGGGAGGCTTATACTGCGACCGGACCCCATCCAGGTGGGGATGGTGTCAGGAACCATTTCGGCCTTGCTCAACTAAGATTATGCTTCCTGGAACATTTTCTAAATCAAGATGTCCACGCTTTTGATGCCGCATTGAGGGTGCTGTCATGACTCCTATCGCCGTAGCAATAGAACCTCGAAAGCGGATCGCGCTCGTCGCACACGACAACAAAAAGCAGGACCTTCTCGAATGGGCGCGCTTCAACCGTGACCTCCTCGCTCAGCATGAGTTACTCGCCACCGGCACCACTGGTATTCTTCTGGAAGAGGCCCTCCGCACTCCCGTTGTCAAACTTCAGAGCGGGCCTCTCGGTGGTGACCAACAGATCGGCGCCAAGATCGCGGAAGGGACCATCGACTTCGTCATCTTCTTCTGGGATCCACTTGAGCCGCAGCCTCACGATCCCGACGTCAAAGCCCTGCTCAGGATCGCCGTCGTCTGGAACATTCCGGTTGCCTGCAACCGGGCCTCTGCCGACTTCATGATTTCGTCTCCTCTCATGTCGTCGTCGTACGAGCGCCGCCTCCCCGACTACGAGAGCTATCGCGATCGGTTCAAAAAGAGCCCGAGTGCCTCTGAGAAGCAATAAAATGGGTCAGGAGTCTTTCCCGGCTCTCGTTCATTTCTTTTTCTTCTTATCGTCCGGGTTGTCTGAAAATAGCAGCCAAGCGAGGACGACAAAGCCGACGGTGACGGCGGCGATCGCGAACCAGGTTCCGAATTTTTCCGGCATCAGACAGCTCCTTTTTTCTGAACCTGCAGCCGTTTGAGCAACTCAGGATCGATCCGTTTGACCTTGCCCTCCGGCGTTGCCGCTACGAGCGTCGCCGAGCCTTCCACGACGACGTGGCCGTTCGATTTCTCCTTGATGACATGGGAAAATACAAACGAGGCCTTACCTGATTCACTCAAGACGGTATCGATGACGAGCGTCTCTCCCAGGCGGGCCGGTGATTTGTACTCAAGTTCGGCTCGGACGACCATGAAGACAGTTCCTTCCTTCATCAATTGCGCAACGGAGAGGCCCCGCTGTTCCAGATAGTCCGTTCTGGCCCGCTCGAAATACTTCAGATAGTTGGCATAGTACACCACTCCGCCGCAATCGGTGTCCTCGTAATAGATGCGAATCTCCATTTAGAGTACCAAGGCTGGGAACTTCGGAAGCGATGTATCGCTGACACCCGTCAGCTTGACGACGATCTCATATAATTGTTGGAACCGCTCCGGCTTGATCGGCTCGAAGCCGTGTCCCAGCACCGCCTGATTCGCCGCGTCGAGCAGCGGCTTCATCTTGGGCCAATGGGCTAAATACGTCTGCCCCATCTGGCTGCCGAGGCCGGCCAGCGCGCGGAACTGATCGTGCAGCGGCAGTTTGTACTTGCCGTCCAGGTCGCTCAGAAAACAGGTCCGGCAGGTTTCGCGCAGCGCTTCCGGCAATTGTTCGGGCTGCAGATCCCAGGTCTTGATCTTGTACTGCCTGAATAATTGGTACTGCGCAAAGGCTTCCAGCGCGCGCACGAGCGTGATCATCGCCGCTTCATAATCGTGCCCAACGTCCGCGCGGCGCCGCGCATAGGCCAGCAGGTCCAGCGCCAGCGTTTCCTTCACCTCATTCGGATCCAGCACGAGCTTTTCGAGAAACCCGGCATTCTGCTTGATCGCCGGCAATAAACTTTTCAACCCGGCGGGGCCGCCCCAGACCGACGCCATCTCCAGCGCCTTATGCGCCGTCTTGAGTTTGTCCCAGGCCTGCCGGTGCTGAAATCGCTCCCAGAGGCCGTAGCCTTCAGCGATGTCTGCGAATGCCCGGTACATGGGTTTCTGCCCGCCGCTGACACGCGCTTCGATCTGCTTGAATAATGCCGACGCGGCGACGAACGAACCGCGATTAAAGTATTCGCAGGCCTCATGGCGCGTCTGCGCTGCCGCTTCATCCCAGGGATTGCCCTGCAGCCAGACTTTCGCCTGGCCATCAATGGTAATCGCTTCATCGTCAGAACCGACTGCCTGTCCGATCGTCACAATGCGCGACGTAAACGGCAGGCTCGCCAGCGAGAGCGCGGCAGCCATCGCCGGCGTGGCGCCGGTCAGATCCACGACCAGCTCGCCCGCCTGCACCTCCCACGTGCGCATCATGTCAGGCAGCGCGCGCGCCACGGCTTGATAGCACGCCATGAAACGCGTGGCGTCCGGTGTCACGATCCAATCCCACTTGCGCGGCATCTGCGCGATCCTCGGCTGCACGGACGATTCGACAAGGCCCTTCGCGGATTCTGGCGCAAAGAAGCAGAGCAGCTCCGGCTTGAGCCGGTTGATCGTGTAGATGGCCGGCGGCGCATCGTCGATGATTGCAACCAGTAACGCTTTGATAGAACTCTCGGTCGCCATGACGCGCGGACTATAGCATCGGCACGACAGACGTTCAACGCGGCACCCGGCGGAGAGTTCTCCTTGACGGCCTCCGTCAAGACGCTTAGACTTCCGGCGTTTACGCAGGCGCGTTTCTCATGCGAGGTTGACGATGATCTGGTGGTACTGGCTCCTGTTGGGATTGATTCTGGCCGGCGCGGAAATGATGGCGCCCGGCGGGTTTTATCTCCTGTTTTTTGGCATGGCGGCGCTGGCCGTCGGCGCGCTGGCCGGTTCCGGCGTGATCGCAGCCGACTGGCTGCAGTGGCTGCTGTTCTCCGTGATCGCCGTCGTGTCGCTGCTGCTCTTCCGCGGTCCCCTGCTCCGCATGAGCCAGGGACAGAAATCTCATCCGGTGGACACGATGGTCGGCGAGACCGCCGTCCTGCTTGACGATGTGCCGCCCGGCCAGACCGGCAAGGCGGAACTGCGCGGGACGACGTGGAACGCGCGGAACGCCGGCGCCGGCCACCTGGCGAAGGGACAGTCCGCGAAGGTGGACCGTGTCGACGGCCTGACCCTGTGGCTCAAACCCGAATAGACAACGAGGTGCTCTGATGGAAGGTGGAATGTTTGTCGTGGTCGTGCTGGCGCTGATCGTCGTCGTCATCATCGCCAAAACCGCGGTGGTCGTGCCGCAGCAGAGCGCCTACGTCGTGGAGCGGCTGGGGAAATTCAATTCCATACTCGACGCAGGTTTTCACATCCTGCTCCCCTTCATTGACTCGATCCATTATAAGCACTCCCTCAAGGAAACCGCCGTGGACATCCCGGAGCAGGTCTGCATCACGCGCGACAACGTCCAGGTCACCGTGGACGGACTCTTGTACATGCGGGTGTTGAACCCCGAACGGGCGTCCTACGGCATCAACGACTACAAGTTCGCCCTCATGCAGTTGGCGCAGACGGCCTTGCGGAGCGAGATCGGCAA
>JANOEZ010000026.1:0-2399 GCA_031413335.1 Nitrospirota bacterium | reverse complement strand
CGACGAACCTCTCGGGCCTGGACATCAAGCTCGACGCCGACGATCTTCGCCTGGACGCAGGCACGATGCTCGTTGCCGCAAGCAAATTGGCCCTGGCCGCCAAAGGCAAAAGCGGCAGCACCAGTTTCGATGTCAAGTCCGTGCTCCTGTTCAGAAGGCGTCAGGCGCCGCTACCCCGGACGGCCAGTGCATCGGCCGGCCGCTGGTGGCAGATTCGATCACTCTTCGATGACCCAAGACTCGCGCTCAGCCAGCGCAGCCAGATTACGCGCACCGTGAACGACTCGCAGTATTGTGACTCTCCCGTCTTTGAGCAGATAGACAAGCCGATATCCTTTGAATAGCACTTCCCGGACGTCCGGTCGTCCAAACTCCGGCACGATCCGACCGATCTGCGTGGATTTTTGTAGTTTCTCTGTCGATTCGATAAGCCGGTCAATAAAATTGACGGCATGAAGAACGGAATCGCGGGCGATAAAGTCCTCGATCTGCTGGAGATCGTGACTGGCTGTCAGCGACCAGCGGACTTCCGCCATCGAGTGAGCCTTTCTTTCAGCTCCTGGTGGGTCAGGACTCTTCCCTCGGCCACGTCCTGCAATCCCTTATCCACCTGCTGCTTAAAGTACAGCTCTTCCATGATGGCGTCGGTCGTCACATTGTCCGGGAGTTTGCGAATCAGCTCTAACGCCTCTGTTTTTTCCTGCCCCATCCAATCCTCCTCAGGTCGAGCAACTCAATGACGACCTGCTTGGTAGTCATACCCGCCCTCCCACCTTGTCACTGCCAATTATGTCGCCTGCGTAGAGACCTGTCAACGCTAACCCGTACATGGGGTCAGAGTACATTTCCCCGAAGGCCGGATGCCCGTCCTTATCGTCCAGTCCGATGCCGCAGCAGCGGCGGACCGAGCGGAAACAGTTCGCGGCCGGTGAAGGCGGAGGTCAGGCTGCCCACCGCGTGATAGAACGCCAGGAGGCCGACCAGGAGGTGGCAGACGCCGGGGATGGTTTCGGTCAGCATGTCCAGACGCGCGAGGAAGGTGCTGAAGAAGGTGAATGTGATTGCCACGTGCAGGACGCACAGCGCGGTGTTCCGGTAGGCCGTCAGGTACACCATGACGGCCGAGAACATGAAGTAGATGAAGTTGATCGGCGCGTACAGCAGCATGCTGAGATGAAAGCTGGTGCCCGCGCTGACCAGCTTGGCCGTGCAGACGGTGGTCCAGAAGAAGCCGTACATTGTCAGCGCGGTGCCGCCGAGCTGCTCGTGGTAGCGGATGTCGGTGATGCCGGCGAGGATCTGCACGATGCCGCCGAAGGCCAGGGCGATGACCAGCGTCCCGACGCGGTCCTGCTCCGGAATCCCGCCCAACTGGGCGACCCCCAGGGTCAGGGCCCCGACCGCCAGCCCGAACAATCCGATGGCCAGCACATCGATCCGCCGCGGGTGCATTTCATCAGCCATGCTGTCTCCTTCGGAAAGTCGTGGCAGCCATCCCCCGCGATGAATGGGTCATGAGGACCACGGGCCACGCCCTCATCCGTACGTCCGTTCGTCACGCTTCACCAACTTGAGTAGCATGACTTTCTTTCGCGCGTCGTCAATATCGTACAGGAGGCGGTACGGACCGATGCGGAGCCGGTATTGCGCGATGAATTGCGCAATGACTACTTCGCCCTTGAGCTTCTTATATCGCTTCCCTTCGGGTCTGGGATCGAGACTCAGCGATCGGACTTTTTCGACGACTGCGGATTGATAGTCGGCAGGGAGTTTTCCCAGCGTTTTCTCGAATTCGCGTTCTGCCCGTTCGCTCGGGAACACGACCTCATAGGGCACGGGCTACAGTCCCATTTTGCGAAACAGCCGATCGGCTGGAACCGCCTTTCCTTGGGCATACTCCAGCCGTGCCTTGGCGATTTCCTTCAAGAGCTTCTGGTCCTTGAGCTCTTCCAGCATTTCCAACAGATCGAGCATTGCTTCATACGGCATCAAAAACGATACCGGCTTGCCGTGCGACAGCACGAGCGACGGCATTTTGGAACTGATCAGCTTGGACAGCCCGGCTTGTGCCTGCCGCACATTCACAGGCCTGGCTTTTCGGAGTAACGCTGCCGTGGTCATGGAATCCTTCTTGTCTCGTGCATGGCAATTGTATAGACAATAACAGGTTCTCAAGGTCGGCGCAAGATCACGGGTAGCCACGACTGAGGATGGATCTTGCTGAACGATGAGATCGGGGTGCTGCGAGAGGCGCGGTCGCGAAGAGCGCGTCGCCACGTCCTTAATTCAGTGTTAATATCCTGGGTAAGGTTTTAATTTACATTTATCTAGTGCTCTTCACAACACCCCCAAACTAAATTAAACCTTACTCAGTTGTTGCTGTTGTTTACATTATTATA
>JANOEZ010000025.1:0-2241 GCA_031413335.1 Nitrospirota bacterium | reverse complement strand
CTTGTCCTCCTTGTCCTTGACGATCAGGCGAATCCTCAGCTTAAGGGGCACCGCATAGTTCATCCCCTGCTCGAGACACTCCCGCACGTCATACTTCGGTGTGCCGAGCACGTAGCTGACGAATTCCAGCTCAGCCGTATTATTGTAATCCGCGATCGGGAACACGCTGCTCAACGCGGCCTGGAGGCCCTTGTCCTCCCGCCGGTTCGACTCGCATTCCATCTGCAGAAACTGCTCATACGATCGCTTCTGGATTTCGATCAGATCGGGAATGTCGATGTTGGCGCGGATCTTTGAATAATCCTGCCGCTCGAACATTCCATTGACAGTCGAACTCGACATGGTTACGCCCCTCCCACGGTGGTCCACACGCCAGACACCCGTTCCATCAAACGGGTGTCCGTCTGTACGCAGTGCCTTGGGTCTGAATCGGTTACTTGATTTCGACTTTCGCGCCGCTCTCTTCGAGCTTCTTCTTCATCGTGTCGGATTCTTCTTTCGCCACGCCGGTCTTGACCGGCTTCGGCGCGCCTTCGACCAGGTCCTTGGCTTCCTTCAGACCCAGGCTCGTCAGCTCCCGCACGACTTTGATGATCTGAATCTTCTTCTCGGCCGGCGCGCTGACAAGAATGACGTCAAACGACGTCTTCTCTTCCGCAGCTGCTGCCGCACCTCCGCCGGCCGCAGGCGCCGCCGCCACAGCCATCGGCGCCGCCGCCGTCACGCCGAAGCGGGTCTCCAGCCCCTTGACCAACTCCGAGAGCTCGAGCACGCTCATGCCCTCGATCGCTGCAATAAATTCATCTTTTGACAACTTGCTCTGCGTTGCTGACATAGCACTGTCTCCTTTCTTCGTTCCCTGAATGGCCGCCAAGACTCTGACAAACTGCCCCAACACTCCATTTAGCGTATAGACCAGACCGCGCACCGGGCTCTGCATCGTGGCAAACAACATGGCCAGCAGCACCGGCTTCGACGGCAGGCTGGCCACCGCCGCGATCTGGGCCGGCTGGACAAGCTTCCCGTCCAACACACCGACCGCAATCCTGATTTTCTCCTCACGCTTCTCGCCCTTGATGAAATCCCTGAGAATTTTTGTCGGCAGGACCGGATCGTCATAGCCGATCAACAACGCCATCGGCCCCTTGAAGTAAGGCTTGGCGTCGATGAGCGATGTGCCGTCCACTGCCCGGGCCGCCAGCGTGTTCTTGACCACTTTAAATTCCGCCTTGGCGCCCCGAAGTTGCTTCCGCAACTCCGTAATGTCGTTCACCGACAGGCCCGAGCATTCCGTCATCACCGCAAGCTTGGCCCGCGAGAACTTCTCGTGCAGCTCGACGACCGCTGTGGCCTTCTCTTCCTTGTTCATGACTCGCGCCTCACTTCCCTCTTATGCTTCCCACTGTTTGGCAATGGCCATCGGATCGAGCTTGATTCCAGGCCCCATCGTGCTGGAGAGCGTTGCGCTGCGCAGATACCGCCCCTTCACCGACGCAGGCCTGGATTTCATGACCGACTCCAGCACGGCGTTCGCGTTGTCATAGAGTTTATTCGCTTCGAACGAGACCTTGCCCACCGGCACCTGGACGATCCCGGCCTTCTCGGTCTTGTACTCCACGCGGCCCTTGCGGATTTCAGAAACCGCCTTCCCCACTTCGAACGTCACCGTGCCGGTTTTCGGATTCGGCATCAGCCCCCTGGGGCCCAGCACCTTGCCGAGCTTGCCCACGGCGCCCATCAGATCCGGGGTCGAGACTGCCTGATCGAACTCCATCCATCCGCCCTTGATCTTTTCGATCAAATCGTCCGCGCCCACGTGATCGGCGCCGGCCGCCCTGGCTTCCTGCTCCTTCTCGCCCTTGGCAAACACCACCACACGCACCTGCTTGCCACTGCCATGCGGCAATACCGTCGTCCCCCGCACCATCTGGTCTGAACGCTTCGGATCGATGCCGAGCCGGAGCGCCAGATCCACCGATTCATCGAATTTGACATAGGTGGTCTGCTTTACCAGCGTCGCCGCGTCCTTCAAGCTGTACAGTTTCGGCTCCACCTTCGTGCGGGCCGCCTGCATTTTCTTTCCCATACCGTGCACTCCGTTCCGTTTGTTAATGGGCCGGCACTTACTGGACCGTGATGCCCATGCTTCGCGCCGTGCCGGCAATAATATTCATCGCTCCTTCAAGATCGGCCGCATTCAGATCGGCCATTTTCTTCTGGGCGATTTCCTTCAACTGTGCC
>JANOEZ010000024.1:0-5225 GCA_031413335.1 Nitrospirota bacterium | reverse complement strand
GCTGGCCAACGCCAAGCAGAAACTGATTCCGGAGGACACCCGCAGTCTCGTGCTCGACTTCAACATGAACCGCTGCATCGCCTGCGGCGAGTGCATCAACATCTGCAAGGACGTGCTGCAGATCGACGCGCTCCAGTTCATGAAGAAGGGCGGGTTCACCCAGGTGGTGGCGAAGGGCGATATGCCGCTGGCCTGCGAATTTTGCGGCGACTGCCTGGCCGTCTGCCCGGTCGGCGCAATCACGAACAAGTTTTCGAAGTATCTGTACAAGCCCTGGCAGCTCAAGAAGACGACGACCACCTGCAACTATTGCGGCGATGGCTGCCAGTTACACCTGGAGACCAAGGATAATGAAGTCGTCCGCGTGACCTCGCCGTTGTCCTGGAAAAGCAAATGGGGCGACCGCTCGGAGACGGCGCAAGGCCACGGCGGCATCTGCGTGCGCGGCCGGTTCGGCTTCCAGTTCATCGACAGCAAGGCGCGGCTCACGCACCCGCTGGTCCGGAAGGACAGAAAGCTGGTGGAGTCGCCCTGGATCGAAACCGTCGAGACGGTGGTCGGACGTCTAGCCGATGTCAAAGCCAGATACGGACCGAACGCCATCGCGGGGCTCATCACGGCCCGCTGCAGCAACGAAGAACTCTACCTGTTCCAGAAACTGATGCGCGCCGCAATCGGGACCAATCACCTCGACAGCAGCGCGCGCTACGGGCATCTAAATTTCATCCACGCGGTGCGGCACGCCCTGGGCGTCGGCCGGATGACGAATGACACGGTGGACATCACCAAGGCGAAGGCGATCCTGGTGATCGGCTCGAATGTCACGGAAACCAATCCCGTCTTCAGCGTGCGGGTGAAGGAAGCGATCCGCGTCTACAAGGCGCAGGTCATCGTGGTGGATTCGGCCAACACCAATCTCGCCAAGCTGGCGTCGCATCCGGTGCTGGTCAAGCCCGGCACGGAAGGCCTCTTTGTGAAGGGGCTTGTGAAGTCCGTCATCGAGCAGGACCTGATCGACACGGACGTCACGGGCAGGCATGCGCAGGCCTTCGCCGCGCTCAAGCAGGCGGTCGAGGGGCTCTCGCTCGACGCGGTCGTCTCCGCGACCGGTATTTCAGAAGATCAGATCAACGAAGCGGCGACGGTCTTCGCGGAAGCGCCGCGTTCGGTCATCATCTGCGGGGAAGGCATCGTCCGGCGCCCCAACGGCTACCAGCATGTGCTCGCCTTGATCGATCTGCTCTGGGTGACGGGCAAGCTGGGGAAACCCGGCTGCGGCATCAACACGGTGACCGAGGAAGCCAACGAGCAGGGCGCGGTGGACATGGGGACATCGCCGGAGTTTCTCCCCGGCCAGGTCCCGTCCGACAATGACGAGGCTCGCACGAAGTTCTCCAAGGCTTGGAGCGCGCCGCTTCCGAGCAAGACCGTCGGTGCAGGGCTCATGGACATTCTCAAGAAATGCCGGAACGGGGAAATCAAGGCGCTCTATCTGGTCGGCGAAAATCCGCTGGGCACTCTGCCGGCTTCCGCGGAGGTCAAGGCGGCGCTGGAAAAGCTGGAGGTGTTGATCGTCCAGGACCCGTTCATGACGGAGACGGGGCAGCTCGCGCAGATCGTCCTGCCGGCCTGCACCTTCGCGGAGAAGGACGGCACGATGACGAGCCAGGACGGCAAGGTCCAGCGCATCCGGCAGACCATGGACCCGGTCGGCGACAGCCTGCCCGACTGGCAGATCTTCGCGGCTGTCGGCAGTGGGTTGGGCTGCGCGTCCATGGAATATGAGTCGGTACAGGATGTGCAGCGCGAAATCATGAAGCTGCTGCCCGGTTACTACAACTTGGGCCAGCCGAAGAAGGTGGCGGTGAACCCGGACGGGTATTTGTCCAATGGCTACAAGACCGACGTGACAGGCCGATACGCGTCACCCGTCACGCGTCACGCGTCACCCGAAAAGCGGTTCGGTCTGACGATGGGCCAGGTGCTCTATCATTCCGGCAAATTGTCCACGCAGGCCTCCGGCCTGCTGCTGATCGCTTCCAACACCGGGCAGTTGCACATGAACATGCAGGACATGGAACGGATGGGCCTGAAGGACGGCGACCGGGTTCGTGTGTATTCGGCAAAAGGAACGGTGGTGCTGAGCGCCTGGGTGGACCTGTCGGTGCTGCCGGACTCCTGCTTCTATCCGGAGCACTTCAATAATCCGCCCGTCAAGGATTTGATGACCGTGGAGGTGGACGTTGCCACCGGCGTGCCCTATTTCAAGCAGACGGCGGTCAGTATCGAGAAGGCGTGATCCGTCATACGCGAACCGTGAGGGAAGCCCCGTGACGGATCACGAAAGCTGAGAGCTGATGACTGAGTATTCTGGAGCACAAAGATGAGCGTCGTGACAGCGGCCAAGAAAATCTTGGAGGCGGCCCTCTTCGCGGAAATCTGGACCGCGATGAAAGTTACGTTTAAGCACATGCTCCACAAACCGATCACGTTCCAGTACCCGCGCGAGCAGCGGGTGATCCCGGACGCCCATCGCGGCGCCCTGGGCCTGCTGCGCTACGACGACGGTAAAGAACGCTGTGTCGGCTGCGACCTCTGCGAAGCGGCCTGCCCCTCGCACTGCATCAAGGTGATCAGCGCGGAAGACCCATCGCTGCCCCTGCAGCGCTATGCGAGCGAGTTTTATATCGACATCACCAAGTGTGTCTTCTGCGGCTACTGCGTGGAGGCCTGTCCGGTCAACGCGCTGGCGATGACGAAGATGTACGAGTTCTCCACGCACGACAAGCGGACGCTCATGTTCGACAAGCAGCGGCTCTATCAGATCGGCGAGCAGCATCTGGAGGACGCCAAGAAATATCTGTATGCGCACGGCCAGGAGAAGAATGACCAGATGTACCATGACTACCGCTACTTCTTCCCCCAGTCGGTCAAGCAGTCCACGCAACCGCCACCCAAACATTTGACCTGATTGCACGCGATGGTTCCTGTCTTTTTTGTCTATTTTTCAGTGGTGAGCATCGTGGCGGGGATTCTCACCGTCGCCTTGCGGAATCCCGTCCATTGCGGGATCGCCCTGCTGGCGTTGCTGTTGCATGTGGCCGGCCTCTTCGTGCTCCTCAACGCGGAATTTCTGTTCGCCGTCCAGGTCATCGTCTACGCCGGCGCGATTCTCGTCCTCTATCTGTTCGTCCTCATGCTCCTCAATCTCAAGAGCGATGAGCGGTACCTGCACACCAGGTATGCCATCATGCTGTTTGCCGGTGTGGCGATCTGCGGCGAGCTGGTGCTGCTGATGCTCCGGTCGCCGTTCGGCGGCGCCAGGGGCGATGCGCCGGCCTCGGCGATCTTGAAGGACGGGGACAGCTACGCGATCGGAATCAAGATGTTCAGCGAGTATCTGCTGCCGTTTGAAATCGTCGGCGTGTTCCTGCTGGGCGCGATCATCGGCGCGATCGTCCTGGCCAAGACGCCGACGGCGGCGGATGTGGACCATGAGGCGTAATCCGTCATTCGTGACCCGTCAATCGGTAAGACGGATAGAAGTTCCTGTGCCGGGCGGTCTGATTTTCTTTTGGAATAACGCATAACGACTTTATGGTTCCTCTAAGCGCATACGTGACCGTCAGCGCGATCCTGTTCGTCACCGGACTGGTCGGCGTGCTGATCCGCCGGAATTTCATCATCGTGTTGATGTCGGTGGAGATCATGCTGAACGCCGCCAACATCAACCTTGTGGCGTTCTCGCATTATCTGGAGTCCATGGCGGGGCAGATTATTGCGCTGTTCGTCATTGCGATTGCCGCCGGCGAAGCGGCCGTGGGATTGGCCATCATCATCGTGGTCTTCCGCGGAAAAATCTCCACCAACGTGGACGAAATGAATCTCTTGAAGTGGTGACATGACCGATCTGCTGATTCTCCTGATTCCGGTGTTCCCTCTCGTGGCGGTGCTGCTCAACGGCCTGCTGGGAAGCCGCTATTCCCACGACATCGCCGGCCGCATCGCCTGCAGCTCGGTCGGACTGTCCTTCGCCGCCGCGCTGGCAGTCTTTGCCGATCAGCTCCAAACCGGGGTGGTGCGCGAAGTCGTCGCCTACCGGTGGATCTTCGGCGGCGACCTGAACATCAACCTCGCCTTCCTGATCGACCCGCTCAGTTGCATCATGCTGCTGGTCGTGACCGGCGTCGGCCTCCTGATTCATCTCTACTCCATCGGCTACATGCACGGCGAAGAAGGCTTCACGCGCTTCTTCACCTATATGAACCTTTTCATGGTCTCGATGCTGCTGCTCGTCATGGGCAACAACTACGCGGTGCTTTTCATCGGATGGGAAGGCGTCGGGCTCTGCTCCTATCTGCTGATCGGCTACTACTACGACAAGGTGTCCGCGGCCAAGGCGGCGACCAAGGCCTTCGTGGTGAACCGGATCGGCGACGCGGGCTTCCTGCTGGCGATCTTTCTCGTGTTCTACAACTTCGGGACATTGGACTATACCTACGTGTTCTCGCACGTGAGCCAGTTGTCCTCCAAGATGGCGACCGCCATCGCGCTCTGCCTGCTGGTCGGGGCGATCGGCAAGTCCGCGCAGTTGCCGCTCTATACCTGGCTGCCGGATGCGATGGAGGGCCCGACACCGGTCAGCGCCCTGATTCATGCGGCGACGATGGTCACGGCCGGCGTCTATATGATCGTCCGCAATCATGCGATTTACGACCTGTCGCCGGTGGCGATGACGACCGTCGCCGTTGTCGGCGGCACGACGGCGCTCTTTGCCGCCACGATCGGCCTCGTGCAGACCGACATCAAGCGCGTCCTGGCGTATTCGACCGTGTCGCAGCTCGGCTACATGTTCCTGGCGGCTGGTGTCGGGGCCTACGGCGCGGCAATGTTCCACCTCGTGACGCATGCGTTCTTCAAGGCGCTCCTCTTCCTCGGTTCGGGGTCGGTCATCCACGGGATGGGCGGCGAGCAGGACATGCGCCACATGGGCGGATTGCGCGTCGCGCTGCCGATCACCGCGGCCACCATGACGATTGGCGCGCTCGCGATTGCGGGGGTGCCGCCGTTTGCTGGGTTTTTCAGCAAGGATGAGATCCTCGCGAAGGCATTCGAGCACAGCCGCGTGCTGTGCCCCGTTGCACGGTGACCCAGGCGCGGACGCCCTCGCTGCGTTTGGGCTCGAGGTCGCCGTAGGTCTCGTCGCGGTCGAGCCGGACATGCGC
>JANOEZ010000023.1:0-1739 GCA_031413335.1 Nitrospirota bacterium | reverse complement strand
CCTGCCCGAGGCGGGGGAGCACGACGATTTCTCCCACAATGTCGGCATCGGACAATGCCATCAGTAGATCGCGGTTATATTGCGAGATCCCTCCCTGGCTGCCAAAACCATCGGTGATCAACGCGAGGATGCGGATAGGCTGTGTCATCTTTTCACGCTACCCCAACACCGACGCCACATTATGCGCCCAGCGTCTTGTCCAGAGAGAAGGCTCAAACGAGCTTGCGATATTAGAACGGGATGTCCCCCTCTGAAAGCCAGGGTCAGACTCTATCCAATGCGCCACTGGTATGGAGAAGCCTGTCTTGCTACGCGCGCGAACCGGCTCCGGAAGGGGAAGGCTCGGACTCCGGGCCAGCAGATCCTTCCCCTGGCCGGCTTCGCTGAGGGCAAGGGCCGGCGCAAGTCTTTGCAACAGGTGTGAGTCTACTAACGGTGTGCGGACCTCCAGCGAGTGGGCCATGCTGGCCCAATCGGCGTCGCGCAGAAGCTGGTTGCGCATATAGAGTCCTGCCTCCAACACCGCGATCCTACTCCGCGCTGTGCCGGGGTCCGGGCTTAAGAGTTCGCCGATATAGTCGAGGGGTCTGAGGCGCCTGAGGCCCTCCCTGACCATGTCCTCGTCCAACACCGTGTTCAGCTCACAGGGCATGAAGAGTCCCCGCGTAAGAAGGTACGCGCCGGGATATGTTCCACCATACTCCAACACACTCAGCGCTTTTGGATGGACCGCGAAGGGCCCTGGAATGCAATGCCTGCCTACGGTTCGAGCCAGACGTCCAAGAAATGGAATATGCGATGGAATCGCCAGACGTCTTACCAAGGTGGGAATCCTTTCAAACGACGAATAGCCGGCCAGTAGCTCATCGCCTCCCACACCGGACATGGCGACCTTCAGGCCGAGTTCGCGAGCCGCCTTGCTGACGAACCAGGTGTTGATACCATCGATGCTCGGCTGGTCCATCGCGTCTAGAATCCGTGGCATATCTTCCCGGAATTCAGCCTCTGATACAGTGCGGGTCGTATGGTTGGTCCCGAACTGCCGGGCAACCTGCTCTGCAAGCGGCGCTTCATCGCCGGGCTTGCCTGTGAACTCTGAAAAGGTCAACGTCACGGTCTGAATGTCCGACTGACCCGCATCGCGCATCAGGCCGACGAGCGAACCGGAGTCGATACCGGCAGAGAGGAATGCGCCAATAGGCACATCGGCCACCAGGTGTTGGCGTACCGAATCGAGAAAGGCCTCGCGTGCGAATCGAGAGAGTTCCACTCCATCGAGCCGTAACGGATCAGCCTGTGCCTCACAGTAGGTTTCTGCCAGGGAGAAATACCGCCTCGGTTCTGACACTCCGATTCCCTCCACCCACATAGTCGAACCGGACGGCACCGCCCGAATGTCCTGCCAAATCGTGTGGGGCTCCGGGACAGATCCAAAGAGATAGAAACCGACATGTCCGGCCGGGTCAGGATCGCGGGAAATCTGGCCTCCGGATTGCAGCGCCTTGACCTGACTCGCGAATCGGAATGTCCAGCCGTCGTCTGCATAGTACAGCGGCTTGATGCCGTAAGGGTCTCTGGCGAGCAAGAGCCCTCGCTTCCTGCTGTCCCACAGGCCGAAGGCGAACATGCCGCGCAGATCCTCGACCATGGCTTCTCCCTTGTCCGCGTAGAGGTGCAGCAGCACCTCCGTATCGGACTCGGTGCGGAAGCTATAGCCCTTGGCTTCGAGTTCGCCACGC
>JANOEZ010000022.1:0-1190 GCA_031413335.1 Nitrospirota bacterium | reverse complement strand
CACCATCGGACAAAGGCTGGCCGGGAGCGGCGGCATAGAACCTAGTTGAACAGAACTGCGGAGCGGTTGCCACAGGATGGGTTTTCCATCCCGGAACCACCGCGAACGGCAGCCATCTTAGAAAGCCCGAGATCCCGAAAGCAATTCGCGGTCGCCTGCAGCTCCCAAGTAACCCGAGCACATCCGCACCGCGATCCACTTCGTCACTGCCCACTTCTCGACAACCCCCGCCTCTCATCTGAATTCCCGCCCCTTTCGCGTCACAATTCACTGATGCCGGGCGGTTAACTTTCCCGACCGTCATCCTGGCCCCCTCCACAGGGCCATTTTCATGCGCTCCGCGTGTAGCGGGGCGGTTTGTGTTCCCTCAACACAGGCCGCTCCGTAACGGGGGTGGCCTTAGCTATCAGGAGGTCGCCCCATGATCGCATGCACCAGTACTAACGATTGGCAATCAAGATTCGTCAGCATGCTCCCCTCGATCCGCCGCACGGCCGCATTTCAATTGTCTGGTATGACACCGGAAGTCAAGGAAGACGCGCTCGCGGAGGTCGTCGCTAACTGCTTCGTCGCCTACTTTCGCCTTGTCGAACTCGGGAAAGAAAGCCTCGCGTATCCCAGCGCGCTTGCCGGCTTCGCAGTCCGGCAATATCGAGCCGGGCGCCGTGTGGGAAACCGGGCACGCCGCAATGACGTCTACACCACCCACTGTCGCAAGAAAAATGGCCACGAGCTGTGTCACCTGGGCGCCCCCGGAGAAGAAAAAGAGCCATGCACCTTTCGGAGGGTGCATTTTTCGGAGGGAATACAGGAAGGATGCGTAACTCTGGAGTTGTTGAACAACTGGGTGGGCTAGTGAGACAGCTGTTGAAGCCACCGTTGCGGTCAAGATCGGGGTGTCGTCCGAGATCCGGGACGATCAGGACGCCAAGAAGTGCGGTAGGCGCGGATCGCGACCGCTGCAAGTGGCTCGAGAGCTCGTCTTGAAAGACGACAACGGGGCAACTAACTGCTGGCGGCACGCATGGGGCCAATCCCGTGCAACCAGCGACGACCGGTGCGGACGGCCTCCGCCGCCAGGTGCTCGGCGGTCCCCACCGCCGTCCGAAACCAGCGGTCATAGTTCTCGATCATCTTGAGCCAGAAGGCCGGGGCCACGCCGATCCGTTCCAGGATCGGTGGCAATGACG
>JANOEZ010000021.1:0-4626 GCA_031413335.1 Nitrospirota bacterium | reverse complement strand
CGGTGGGAAGCGAACGAACAGTCAGAATTAACGCGCCGGCCAAGGTCAATCTGGTGCTCCGCGTGCTGGATCGCCGGCCGGACGGCTACCACAATCTGTGGTCCGTGATGCAGACGGTGGGCTTGGAAGACGAACTGTATGTCGGGCTGTCCGCGCGTGCCGGCGTCCGGCTGCAATGCGACGAGGCGGGCGTGCCGACCGACGGGCGGAATCTGGTCGTGCGCGCCGCGATGGCGGTGTTATCGCGCGCCGGGCTCTCGGAGAGCCGGTCTCCCGGCGTGGAGATCCATCTGATCAAGCGCATTCCGGTCTCAGCCGGTCTGGGCGGAGGCAGCAGCGATGCGGCGGCCACGATCATCGCCCTGAACGCGTTGTTGGGACTGGGTTGGTCGCGCGAGGCGATGGGGAGCGTCGGCGCGCCGCTGGGCAGCGACGTGCCGTTTTTTCTGTTCGCCCCCAGCGCGCTGGTGCGGAGCCGTGGCGAAGATGTGACGGCGGTGGCGGTGACAGGCACGCGCTGGGTGGTCCTGGTCAACCCCGGGTTTCCGATCGAGACGCGCTGGGCCTATGAGCAATTGTCGGCGGGACGCGCAGGGGTGCCGCCGCTCTCGGAGGCCTTGCGCAGGGTCGAACGCGAAGGGGCGCTCTCCTGGGAGCAGGCCGTCACGCTGATGGAAAACGATTTCGAGGCGGCGCTGGTGCCGACGCACGGCGTGCTGGGGCAGATCAAACAGCAACTGCTGGCGGCCGGCGCGGAAGCGGCGCTGTTGTCCGGGAGCGGCGCCACGGTGTTCGGGGTGTTTCGCGACAAGGCCGCGGCGGTCTGCGCGCAGGAGGCGCTCAGCCGGACCAAGGGCTGGCGCGTGTTCGCGGTTCCAGCCGGGACCGCTCCGCTGTCTTGCGAGGCCGGCGGGGCTCCGCATCCGGCGCCGGTTGGTTGACAACTTCTCGGATTTTCCGTTACATTTCAATGTTCACTGGCCGGTCGGTTGCTCTCAGAGGGGAGTATGGAGAAGACACTTAAGCTTTTTTCGGGAAACGCGAATCCGGCCCTGGCCAAGGAAATTTGCGGGTGCCTCGGCATCGGGATGGGCGCGGCTGCGATCTCGTCCTTCAGCGACGGGGAAATCCGCATCAAAATTGATGAAAACGTCCGCGGCGCGGATGTGTTTGTCGTGCAGTCATGCTGCACGCCGGTCAACAATTCGATCATGGAACTGCTGATCATGATCGACGCGCTCAAGCGCTCGTCGGCTTCCCGCATCACGGCGGTGATCCCGTACTTCGGCTACGCGAGGCAGGATCGCAAGGACCAGCCGCGGGTGCCGATCACGGCCAAGCTGGTGGCGGATCTGATCACGACGGCCGGCGCCGACCGGGTACTCACGATGGATTTGCACGCGGGGCAGATCCAGGGGTTTTTCAACATTCCGGTGGATCATTTATATGCGCTGCCGGTGTTGTTGGAGCACATCAAGAAACGGTTTGCGAAGGATCTCAAGGACGTGGTGATCGTGTCGCCGGACGCGGGCGGCGTGGAGCGGGCCCGGGCCTTCGCCAAGCGGCTGCAGACGAACCTGGCGATCATCGACAAGCGGCGCGAGGGGCCGAACAACACGCAGGTCATGAATATCATCGGCGACGTCGAGGGGAAGCATGCGATCCTTCTCGACGACATGATCGATACGGCGGGGACGATCGTGCAGGGCGCGCAGGCCTGCGCCGAGAAGGGCGCGAAGTCGGTGTGGGCCGGCTGCGTGCATCCGGTGTTGTCGGGGCCGGCGCTCGAACGGCTGCAGGGCTCGAAGTTGACTGAGGTTGTCGTGACCAATACGATCCCGCTCAACGGCAAGGATCAACAGTATCCCAAGCTGCGCGTGCTGTCTGTCGCGCCGCTGCTGGGCGAGGCGATTAAACGGATTCACGGAGAAGAATCGGTCAGTTCACTGTTTGCG
The DNA here is from genome assembly GCA_031413335.1 of Nitrospirota bacterium. GTDB lineage: Bacteria > Nitrospirota > Nitrospiria > Nitrospirales > Nitrospiraceae > 2-02-FULL-62-14. Next base: position 2,671 of record JANOEZ010000021.1, on the reverse strand, counting down.
TAACTGAAAGTTGATAGCGAGTAGCAGCAGCCGCTGCTCAGAGTTTCGAACGCAGGCTGTCCGCTAGTCGCTATTGTCATGTTCAGGTAAGGAGACGTCATGAAATTCGATCTGGCAGCGGAAATCAAAACCAACTCGGGCAAGGGCGCGGCGCGCCAGTTGCGGCGCAAGGGCCGCATGCCGGCCGTCCTCTACGGGCAGGGCGAATGCGTGCTCCTGACGCTGGACCCGGAAGACCTGCGGGAAATTCTCCGCTCGCATGCGGGCAGCACGGCCTTGATTACTGTGAAGATCGCGGGCGCCACGTCCAAGGGCACCCGGATCGCGCTGCTGCGGGATTATCAAATCGACCCTGTCAGTGGCGACGTGCTGCATGCCGACCTATTCGAAATCCTGATGACCAAGGCCATCCGCGTGAAGGTGCCGGTCAGCGTGACCGGCGGCCAGCCGGCCGGCGTGAAGGAAGGCGGCATTCTGCAGCACAATATGCGCGAGATTCTTGTGGAGTGCCTGCCGTCAGCGCTGCCGGATTCGATTCCCGTGGACGCCTCGGCGCTCATCATCGGGCAGGGCATTCACGTCAAGGAGCTTCAGCCGATTGCCGGCGTGCGCTTCCTGGACGATCCGGATCAGATGGTCGTCAGCGTGGCGATCCCGATGTCCGACGCCAAGCTCGAGGCTCTGTTGACCAGCGCGGCGACGACCGGCGAGGGCAAGGAGCCGGAGGTCATCGCGAAGGGCAAGGAAGCGGCGGCGGCGGCGGAAGTGGCCGCCGGCGGCACGCCTGCTGCCGACGCGAAGCCCGGTGCAGCCGGCGCGACCGCCACGGCTGAGAAGGGCAAGGAAGGCGCCAAGGAAGCGGCTCCCAAGGCTGAGAAGAAAGCTGAGAAAAAGACTGAGAAGAAGGAAGAGAAGAAGAAGTAGCCTTGCGAGTCATTGTCGGACTCGGCAATCCCGGCGACCGATACGCACGTACCCGCCACAATGTCGGTGCCCGCGTCATCGAACGGGCGTCCGCGCAATGGTCCATCCCTCTCAAGACGACCGGACCGGCCCGCATGGGCACAGGCCGGATCGGGCCGGCCGGCAAGCCGGTTGAGGTTGCGCTCGCCATTCCGCTCACCTGGATGAATCAGTCGGGGACGGCCGTCGTGGAATTGCTCGCGCGGCTGGGATGCGTCCCCCAGGACCTGACGGTCGTCCATGACGACCTCGACATGGAGCCGGGCCGGTTGCGTCTGAAGCGGAGCGGAGGAGCCGGCGGACACAACGGCGTGGCCTCGGTTATGACGGAACTGACCAGCGATCAATTTGACCGATTGAAAATCGGCATCGGGCGCCCGGCGCCCGGTGCAGACTCTGCGGATTATGTGCTCGAGCCGTTGACGAAGGATGACGCCACGGTGATCGAGGCCAGCGTGGAGCAGGCGGTGCAGGCGCTGGAATGTGCGCTTGTGGAAGGCATGGATGCTGCGATGAACAAGTTTCATGTCAGGGGATCGGAGGCGGTGGAGTAATCATGGGTCTGTGTTGCGGCATGATCGGGTTGCCGAACGTCGGGAAGACGACGGTCTTCAACGCCTTGACCGGCGGCGGCGCGTTGGCGGCCAATTACCCCTTTGCCACGGTGGACCCCAACACGGGCATCGCGCTGGTGCCCGATCCGCGCCTGACGAAGCTGACCGAGATCTTCAAATCCAAAAAGACCACGCAGGCGACGCTCGAAGTCCGCGACATCGCCGGGCTGGTCGAGGGAGCCAGCAAGGGCGAAGGGCTGGGCAATCAGTTTCTCGGGCACATCCGCGAAACGGAGGCCCTGCTGCACGTCGTCCGGTGTTTTCAGGGGACCGATGTCGTGCATGTCAGCGGAAGCGTAGACCCGCTGCGCGACATCGGCGTCATTGAAACCGAACTGATGCTGTCCGATCTGGAGACGCTCGAGCGCCGGAAGCAGAAGGTCGAAAAGAAAGTGCGCGCCGGAGACAAAAAGGCGGCAGTGGAGATGGCCTTCGTGCAGCGCCTGATAGAACTGCTCGACAAGGGCGAATGGCTGGGCAACCTGCCCTACACGATGGAGGAGCGGGCCATCCTCGACGAATGCCAGTTGCTGGCGGCCAAGCCGGTCCTGTTCGTGGCCAACGTGTCGGAGGGGCCGAATGCCGATGAAGCGATGGTCAAGACCGTCCGGGAGTTTGCCGAAAAACGCGGCGCGAGGGTCGTGACGATCTGCGGGCAGCTCGAAGCGGAACTCTCCACGCTGCCGGAAGAAGACCGGACGGACTTTCTCAAAGGGATGGGGCTGACCGAATCCGGCCTCGTGCGGCTCACGCGCGAGGCCTACCAGTTGCTCAGGATCATGACTTTCTTCACGGCCGGCGAGCAGGAATCGCGGGCCTGGCCGCTTCTGGAAGGGACCAAGGCGCCGCAGGCGGCAGGCAAGATCCACTCGGACATGGAGCGCGGGTTCATCCGTGCCGAGGTCTATCATTATAATGATCTCCTCGCCTGTGGGTCGGAGGCCAAGGTGAAGGAGAAGGAGCAAAATGGGAAGGGAGAGAAGGAGATTTCTCAAGAAGATATCACCCAACACCAATTAGTAAGCAGGATAATAATTACACTAAAATAGTATAGATCTGTTAGAGTGCAAATGTACATTTGCGTTCAACATTAA
>JANOEZ010000020.1:0-3952 GCA_031413335.1 Nitrospirota bacterium | reverse complement strand
GCTTCCCGCCCCAGTCCGGCCCCAATGACCAGCATGCGGCCGGTATCAATTTTGTATCGGTTGAGCACATTGAGTTCCCATGAATCCAGGGTTCCGTCGTCAATGTCGTTGGGGTTGGTCTGCAGATCCCTGGCGTACGTGGGGTCATAGGCGCGGGTGACACGCGTACTCAGTTGATCTGGGGACAGGAGCGAAGGCAAGAGCCCGTAACAGAGCCCTGACGCGCGGGAGAATCCGTACGCGGCGGCTTCACAGCATCGAGCGAGCAGGTATGTCGGGATATCAATCGTGCGCATAGCAGTTGAACAGGGACATCCTACCTAAGACTGATAGTAAGGAGTCAAGTGGCAACTCGTACGCGCGATGCGACTAGAAATAGCTGGACAGAAGGCGAGCCGCCTCACCCGCGCCATGGGGTGGAAGGGACGGTTCCCGTGGCTGTGGCGCAGTCAGCGCTTCGACCAGCGCTGGTTCCCATCGTCCATTGGCAAAGTCCCCTGTCGATAATTCCACCGCGCGGCCGTAGCGATGGAGATAGTCGACCAGGGACTGTTCGTCGGCGAAGTTGTAGCGGCGGACATAGATGACCGGTTTCCTCAACGCGACAGCCTCGACGACAGTGCTGTAGCCGGGTTTGGTGACGATGAGATCGACGGAGGCCAGGAGGGTTCGAAAGGAAAAAGGCAGAGTCGAGGCCGCGTGGATCCGCGCGCAGTGATCAGGCACTGGCCCGCTGACAATAAAACGGTATCCCGTGAGTCGATCCAGTTGCTCGAACGGGAGCCGGTCGAGGGCGATTCCGCCAAATCCAATGAGCACGATCTGCTCGCTGGGCACGGCCGCGACGGCGGCTCGGACATCTGGCGAGGCCGCAGGAGCCGAATCGGCAATCGGACCGATGTCCAGGATCTTTCGGAACGCAGTCATCGGCAGACCTGGTGCGGGTCTGAGCATGAGATCGGCATGGGCATAGGCGCGCCGGATGTGGCTGATGATCGCGCGATGGCCAGATTGCGTCGGGTCGGCTAAGGGTTCCAGGATCTGATCCCAGGAAAGATTGCAGAGTCCAATGGCCGGGATGCCGGACTGTGCGCCGGCTTCAATCGCCAAGTAGGAAATATCGGAGAGGATCAGTGTCGGCTTGGCGGCCTGCATGGCAAGAGTTTCGTCATGGATTGTCTGCTTCCACTCGGCGTGAAACCGGGCGTGGGCGTTCCAGGTTGCCGCGACGTCAATCTGTAAGGGGCCTTCCTGGATGCAGCCGATATCCTGTTGGGCCGGCGAGAGCGTCCAGGGGATCGTCAACCGATCTTTAAAGAACTGCGGGGAAACCTGCGTGCGTAGAACGGTCTGGAGAGCTGGCCTGAGCCGCCCCAATTCATTGAGCACGGGCACCACCTGCGCCGCGTGCCCCAATCCATGACTGGAAATGGCGCACCAAATCAATGCCATTTAGAACATCCGATTCGTCAACATGACGGAATGGGCCGATTGCATTGTAGGCGAGTGGATAGCACAAGTGGGGGGAGCCGGCCAAGCTCAGAATTTCCTCGTAACCCGTTGCAATGAAAGGGTGGGCGTGGTACACATACTGCCTCAGCCAGGTCCCGGGCGATCCGGAATAGACCTCACACGACATAACGTTAAGGAGTGGTATGGCCGCCAATCTGTTCAAGGTGCTGCTTGCCGACTGGATGATCGGAGGGATCCTCACCCTCTATTTCCTGGTTGGATATGTGGGCGACTGGTCCAATCTGCGGCTGATGGAAAATGCCACGTATGACTTGCGCGCAACCCTGAGGGCGTTCGGGCAGCAGTCCGATCAAATTGAGTTGGTGGCGGTGGATCAGGAGAGCCTGAACAAGGTCGGCCGATGGCCCTGGCCCCGTGCCACCCAGGCCCGCCTGATCGAGAATCTTCGCGCCAGCGGTGCGAAAGTCATTGCATTTGATTTCTCGTTATCCGAGCCGGACCGCAGCAGCCAGGGCATGGAGGAAGTGCGTAGCATGCGGCAGAAACTCATGGCCCAAATCGCCTCGCCGCAAACCGATGCCCGGCAGCGGGAAGTGTATGTTCGCATGCTGCAGGACATGAGCGAGTCTGAAGCCCGGTTGGATCAGGACGCCAAATTTTCCACAGTCCTCAGCCGGGGCTCGGATGTGGTGCTGCCGATCGACTTCGAGGTGGGCCGTTCGGAAGAAGTGGAGAATGCGGAGCCCAGCGCGCCGATTGTCGCCAGTTCCTTCAGCCTGGTCGATAATCCGCGCGAAATGTCATCCTATCCCCCCACGAAAGTCAAAAAAATATTTGCTCCGTTGCCGGCATTTCAACTGCCGCCGGTGGGCTTCGGTCATACCACCGTCATTCCCGATGCGGACACGGTCGTCCGTCGCGAGGTCCTGCTGGTGGAGTACCTCGATCGGTTCTATCCCTCGTTCGCGCTTCGTGCCGTCAGTGCCTATTTGGATGTGGCGCCCAGCGATGTCCACGTGGTGCTGGGGAAGGGCGTGAAGGTCGGAGAACTCTGGGTGCCGGCCGATCGCCATATGCGTATGCGGATCAGCTTGAACGGCCCTGCCGGATCCTTTAAGGCCTTCTCGGCGCACCATGTGTTGAGTGGAAAAATTCCGCCCAGCACCTTCCGCGGCAAGTTGGTGGTGGTGGGACCGCTGGCGGCCACGGCCGGAGCGGTCTTGTACGAAACGCCGACCGCGCCGGCGATGGCCAGGATGGAAATCACGGCCAACGTGATCCAGAATGTCCTCAGTCAGAGCGCGCTCACCGTGCCTCGCTGGGCGCCTGCCGTCGAGTTGAGCGCGATTCTGTTGATCGGCGTGTTCGTGGTGCTGGCCCTCCCGCGGCTGGGGGTGCAGTGGTCAGGAATCGTGGCGGGGACCATCCTCGTGAGCTATTGCGGCTTGGTGGCGATCGCCTACGCGTCCCATGGCTATGTGCTGACGGTGGTTCACCCGATGCTGATGCTGGTGCTCGGATATACGTTCATTGCCGCCAAGCGGGCCTTGCTGGCCGAACGAAGCGCAGGCACCTCAAATGTGGACGCCGATACGAACCGGATGCTGGGGTTGACCTTCCAGGGGCAGGGCATGCTCGAATTGGCGTTCGATAAGTTCAGAGCCTGTCCGATTGACGACAGCATGAAGGATCTTTTGTACAACCTCGGCCAGGATTTTGAGCGCAAACGCATGTCGGGCAAGGCGATGTCCGTGTACCAGCACATCGCCACCAAGGACAAGGCTTACAAAGACATCGAACAACGACTGAAGCGGTTGAGCGCGGCGGAGAGTTCCGGAACCAGTAGCGGGGGGCAGGGGGCCGGCAGGTCCTTGCTGCAAGAGGGCAGCGACATCAAGCCGACGCTGGGACGCTATGAAATCGTGAAAGAACTTGGACGTGGCGCCATGGGCGTCGTCTATCTTGGGAAAGATCCCAAAATCCACCGTTCCGTAGCCATCAAGACCATGCGGCTGGACGAGGTCGAGGCCGATGAAATGCCGGACGTGAAGGCGCGGTTCTTCCGTGAGGCGGAGTCAGCCGGCAAGCTCTCGCACCCGAACATCGTGACCATTTTCGATGCCGGCGAAGAGCAGGAACTGGCCTTTATTGCCATGGAAGTGCTGGATGGGGTCGATCTCAAGGATCTCTGCAAAAAACGCAATCTCCTGCCCATCAAGCGGACGATGGAAATCGTCACAAAGGTGTCCGAGGCGCTGGATTATGCGCACAGTCAGAGTGTGGTCCATCGGGACATCAAGCCGGCCAATATCATGGTGATGCCGGATGGCACCGTGAAGGTCACGGATTTCGGGATTGCCAAAATCGTCACGACGGCCAAGACGCAAACCGGCATTTGCTGCAAAAGCGCTGGCAGAATGGTGCCAAAAGCCAGCGAGCTTTTGCCACTTCCGCTCGGTCCGGTGAGGCACACCAAAAG
>JANOEZ010000019.1:0-1949 GCA_031413335.1 Nitrospirota bacterium | reverse complement strand
TGCCGCGTCAATTCGTCGATAGCCTTCTGAGATTCCTCGCCCTTCTTCAACGCCTTGCCGTGCCAATCGGCCTTGTTTTCGGCGAATGAAATCCCTTTGCCCTTGAACGTTTTCGCCAGCAGGACTGTCGGCCTTCCCTTGGTCTTCGCCGCATCCGCGAACGCCTTCACCAGGGCCGCATGGTTGTGGCCATCCACCACGATCGCATTCCAACCGAACCCGGCCCAGCGCGATTTGTAGGCTTTCATGTCATGCTGCAGCATCGTCGGATCGCTTTGCCCCAGGCGGTTCACGTCCACGATTGCGCAGAGATTGTCGAGCTTGAAATGGCGTGCCAACTCGACGGCCTCCCACACCGACCCTTCCACGGACTCGCCATCGCCCATCAGCACATAAGTCCGATATCCGCTTTTGTCGACCTTCTTGGCATTCAGGGCCAGCCCGACCCCGGCTGCGAGTCCCTGGCCCAACGATCCAGTCGCCACATCGACGAACGGCAAGCGGGGAGTCGGATGACCTTCCAAATCTGATTTCAACGTCCGCAGCTTGATTAAGTCTTTCACGTCGAACAACCCGGCTTCTGCCCAGGCCGCATAGAGCAGGGGAGCCGCATGGCCTTTGGAGAGGACGAAGCGGTCGTTGTTGGGATTGCGCGGATTCTTGGGATCGTACCGCATGACGGAGAAAAACAGCGTGGCGACAATATCGGCTGCGGAACAACAACTGGTCGGATGGCCGGTGCCGGACTCCGACGTGGCACGGATACTCTCGATTCGAAGCGTCGTCGCCTTATTTCGCAACAGAGTGATCAGGGAAACGTTCGCTGAAGCCATCAAGTCTCCTTTGAGATTGAACGGAACGCTGCGTGGAGCGTGTGATGCGAGGGAGCCTAGCAAACACGGCCCGAGGGAGTCAATCCGAGGAATTTCAGGAAATGAGAGAGAATCATACGGTAAACGCGCGCGTCACTCACGGAGCGCGCGTGCCTGGAAAAACCGGTAGAGCAGGACGGCATCAACCGCGACGGCTGCCGCCAGAACCGCATAGGCCTCCGGACTGGCCGCAAGTTTCAGCTCGATCAACACCCTGGACATGCCGAATCCCACCACGACAGCATCAAAACTCATGCACAATCGCCTGAACGTTTCGGGGTCGATTCGGCCGATCAGGAACGTTCCTAGCGGGATACCGATGAGTACGCTCGGAACAATGTAGGGAAGCAATTCCGCGTTCTCGATGCTGTAGAGCCCTAAAAAATAATAGGCCACCGCCGTCATCGTCGATTCCGCCACTCGAATGAGAGCGAGCGCGGCGCGGAACTCCTGCTTGGCGTACCCCTGATTGTTGAAGAGCAGGGCTAACGGAGGACCAGAAATGGTCGTGACGGAATAGAGTGTGCCGATGCCCATTCCAAACGGCACTCCGACCGCTTTCTCGGAGCGGATCGGCTTTCTGACACCAGCCGCCTGGAGCAGGATCAAGGGAAGCAGCACGGCGTACGTGAAGAACTTGATCCACCCCGGCTGGACCATAAAGAGCACATAGCTGCCGACCGCAACGCCGACCGGCACGCCCAACACGATGGGTAGCACCCGCTTCCAGATGTGCGGCACACTGTGGCGGTTGATCAACAACACATAGCTGTTGATCACCACCTCCACCACGACCAACGCCGGATTCAGGATGCGATTGGTGTAAAACAGCAGCGCCACAGGGATGCCGCGATCACTGCCGGGCCGAACACCGACAGCAGGCACACGGCCGCGAGCAGGATCGAATTCAGTCGGCCTGGGGGCATTTCGGTTTCCGTCGGGTCGCTGGCGGCTCCCCGTCATCGAGAGTCAGACAAATCCGTGCGCGACGAACCGGGGCTGCCTTCGCTGCGCTCAGTCCAGCCCCGGCCACTCGCCGTTCCCGTGATCGAATGTCAAATGAGTGAATGCACTTCG
>JANOEZ010000018.1:0-2797 GCA_031413335.1 Nitrospirota bacterium | reverse complement strand
TGAGGCGCTCCGCAACCATGCGGTGGCCAGCCTCGGCCAGATGGGCATCGAAGCCCTGCCGCAGTTGATCGCCATGCTGGAGGACGAGGATGTCGTGATTCGCGAAGCGACCACGAGCGCGATCGTGCGCATCGGGCCTGACGTCGTCGAGCCGCTCATCGAGGCCCTGCGGGAGGATATCTGGTCGGTGCGGGAGCAGGCGGCCTCAGCATTGGGAAAGCTCAAGGACCCCCGTGGCGTCGAGCCGCTCGTGAAGGCGCTGACAGACAAGGATGGTGCGGTGCGGACGGCGGCCGTCTGGGCGCTGGAACGGATCGGCGATCCGCGGGCCGTGCCCGGCCTGGTGGAGGCGCTGGGTGACAATCTGGTGCGTGAGGACGTCGCCCGCGTGCTGAAAAAGATCGGCGACGCGCGCGCGGTCGAGGCGCTGATTGAAGGACTGGAGGGGAACAACTGGATGGTGCGACGCCATGCGGCCGAGGCCCTGGGCAAGATCGGCGACCCGCGCGGTCTCGACTCGCTGATCGGGGCGCTGCAGGACGAGGACTGGCTCGTCCGGCGCAATGCCGCCGAATCGTTGGCCCGGCTGGGCGACAAGCGGGCGGTGGACCCGCTGCTGCCGCTGCTGGAGGACGAGAACGCGATGGTGCAGGAAACCGTCGAGGGCGCGCTCTCAAGTTTGGGGTGGAAACCCAAGGAGTAAACGTACTACAGTGCACGCGTATAAAGGATTCACATGGCGAACGAAACACCGGAACAACCAGTCAAGCTGATCCAGATCGGTCCCAAGGGCGGGGCCAAGCAGGACGGGTTTAACCTCGTTACGGAACGAGTGGTGTCTGTCAATCCCGCGACGAAGCAACTCGAGGTCGAGTTGCTGGCCTACGACGGCAAAACCGTCGTGCTGGAGGTGGCGGAAGAGGCGCTGGCCGACCTGCAGAAGATCAAGCCCGGCGACGGCGCGACGATCCGCGTCGTCGAAGAAGGCGGCAAGCGCATTGCCAAGAGCTTTCGGATTCGTTCGAAGGATCCGAACGCGGCCAGGGCTGACGCCATGCTGGTGGACCTCAAGGATACGCACTGGCTCAACCGCAAGTATGCCGCCGAGACGCTGGGTGAATTGAAAGACGTGCGGGCGGTCGGGCCGCTCGTCGAGTCGCTGACCGACGAGGTCGGCGATGTGCGGCAGCGGGCCTACGATTCGTTGATCAAGATGGGCGGAGTGGCGGTCCCGTCGCTGGTGGCGCTGCTCGTGTCCGAAGAGGATGAGCTTCGGCAATCGGCCACGGAAATCATCCGCAAGATCGGCAAGCCCGCCGTGGAGCCGCTGGCCGTCGCGCTGGAAGAAGCGGATGACCGGTTGAAGACGAGAATCCTGAAAGTACTCGACCGGATGGGCTACAAGCCAAAACCGAAAGAGACGGAAGCCGTCAAGCAGATCGGGCAGGGCTAGGCAGACTTCTTCGGCTCCTGAGCGGGCCGTCCCACCGACACGTACCGAAATCCCATTCCCGCCACGCGTTCCGGCTCATAGACATTACGCAGGTCGATCAGCAGCGGCTGGCGCAGCAGTGTCTTGAGGCGGTCGAACTCCAGATTTCGAAACTGGTTCCATTCCGTCAGGATCACGAGCGCATCACTGCCCTTGGCCGCTTCGTAGGGATCGCCGCAGGGTGTGATCTTCGGCAGCAGTTTTGACCCCTCTTCGAGCGCCGCGGGGTCATAGGCGCGGACGGCGCAGCCCGCGTTCAGAAGCCCCTCGATGATCGTCAGCGCCGGCGCATCGCGCAGATCGTTGGTGTTCGGTTTGAACGAGAGGCCGAGCACCCCGATCGTCTTGCCCTTCAATCCGCCGAGCGCCTGCTCGATCTTGCCGACCATGGCCAGCTTCTGCCGCTCGTTCACGGCCGCCGCCGCCTTGGCGATCTGCATCTCGGCGCCGTGCCGGTCACCGGTCTGAATCAGCGCGGCCACGTCCTTCGGGAAACAGGAGCCGCCGAAGCCGGGTCCCGGGTGGAGAAATTTCGAGCCGATCCGGTGATCCAGGCCCATACCTTTCGCCACAATCTGCACGTCCGCGCCGACCTTCTCGCACAGGTTCGCAATCTCGTTGATGAACGACACCTTGGTGGCGAGAAAGGCGTTGGAGGCGTATTTGATCATCTCGGATGTCGGGATGTCGGTGATGACGATCGGCGTTTCGATGAGGTACAGCGGCCGGTAGAGGTCCTTCATGATGGCCACGGCCTCCGCGCTGTCCGCGCCGATGATGACCCGGTTGGGCCGCAGGAAGTCTTCGATGGCCGAGCCTTCGCGCAAAAATTCCGGGTTGGACACGATGTCGAACCGGACCGGTTTCTTCTGGCTGGCCTTGATCACCGCGCGCACCTTTTCACCGGTGCCGACGGGCACGGTGGATTTGGTGGCGATGACCTTGTAGCTGGTCATGTGCCTGGCGATGCCGCGGCCGACTTCCTCCACGTACGACAAGTCGGCGGACCCGTCACTGCGCGAGGGCGTGCCGACGGCGATGAAAATGACCAGGGCCTCGTCCACCGCTTTGGCGATGTCGGTGGTGAAGGCCAGGCGGCCGTCCCGGATGCCCTTGGCGACCAGCTCCGTGATGCCCGGCTCGTAGAAGGGGACCTCGCCCTTTTCCAGCTTGCCGATGCGTTTCGCGTCGGTATCCATGCAGGTGACGTTGAGGCCGAACTCGGCAAAGCAAGCCCCGGTCACCAATCCGACGTATCCGGTTCCAATCACGCTGATATGCATGGACACTCCTCGCGGCTAGAGC
>JANOEZ010000017.1:0-1032 GCA_031413335.1 Nitrospirota bacterium | reverse complement strand
GGATGCGCAGCCCCCCATCGCAACGAGCGCAACGCTGAGGAACAAAAAGCTGATGGCTGAAAGCCCGTTACGTTTCACGCTTCACCCTTCACGCTACACGTTTTTGGGAGCCCGCACCAGCGTCGCCACCGTCCGGTTGGTCCTGGTGAAATAGGCGCGCGCCACGCGTTGAATATCCTGCGGCGTCACAGCGGCGATCTTCTCCCGCGCCTTCAGCGCGTACCGCCAATCCCTGGCGACGGTCTGGAAATAGGCCAGTTGGCCCGCCAGGCCGCTGTTGGACCGCAGCGCCCGTACGAGGCCCGCATCCAGGTTGTTCAGAACCTTTTCCAATTCGCTGGCCGAGACCGGTTCGGTCTTGAGCCGTTCCAATTCCTCGTACACGGCGGCCTCCACTTCGGCGGTCGTATGCGGTGCCAGCGGCGCCGCGCTGATGACGAAGAGATTGGGCGCGATGGCGCCGGGAAAGCCGGCATCGGCCCCGATCGCCGTGGCCAGCCTTTTCTCGCGCACGATGCGGTGATAGAGCCGCGACGTGACGCCTTCCGACAGCACCGACTCGATGACGTCGAAGACAAAGTCATCGGGATGGCCGATCGACGGCTTGTGGTAGCCGATCAGCATGATCGACTCGGCGTCGAATTCCACCTCCACGCGCCGCTCGCCGTGCTGGTCCGGCTCGGCCGTGATGACCGGTGGTGGACTTGGCACAGCGGGAATCCCGCCGAACGTGCGCTCGATCAGCGCGATGACCTCCGGCGGATTGATATCGCCCACAATGCCGATGGTGGCATTGGCCGGTCCATAATAGGTGCGGAAGAACCGTTCGGTTTCAGCCGGCGTCAAGGCCTGGATGTCGGAGGCCCAGCCGATTGTCGGCGCGCCATAGGGATGCGCCTGAAACGCCGCAGCGGCAATTTATTCTTAATTGCTGTTGAAAACAATAATTGGCAAAATTTTTTAACTAGCACTCAAAATTCAAGTTTGATTATTGGATTGTTAAACGAACTTGTTAGCATTGATAATATGAGC
>JANOEZ010000016.1:0-1518 GCA_031413335.1 Nitrospirota bacterium | reverse complement strand
CACCACCTTACCGTTCTGCCAGATGTAGAGCGGTGTGTGGTGCGCCCGTGCCATTTGGCGGGCGACTTTGGCTGCCCGCCGCAATGCCCGTCCGACACTTCTTGCAAAGGGGCTGATGTGTGTCTTCCCATTTCCTGATTTCACGGGCCTTCCTCCACTAAGCGGGGGGCCTCCCCGGCATTGTCGTAGACAGCCCAGGCGTCGGCCAAGGGCCGATAGAGCGAGGAAAGAAAACGGTGTCAGGAACCATTTTCCTGCTACGGGACGGATCGACTAACTACAGCGAGCGGGCGCTGAGCACTTTGTCCGGGCGGAGGGCTTCGAGGGCGGAGGCAGGCACCGTGATGACGGCCAGGGTGCCGCCGACGGCATTGAACACTTCAACAGAATACCCCTCCGTGCCATCAGGCGCCACGTGATGGTCCACCAGCTTGACGATATCGCCACGCTTGAGGCGATGTTCCGGGACATCACACGTCAACGCGGCATCCGTATGGAGCTTAAACTTCGTCATGAGTCCCTTGCCGATCTGAAAGGAGTGTCCAAGGCCTTTATGCGACAGCGTATTCGCGAACGTCTACCTGAACGCCAGAGCGGGCTGCCTCGTCGGCAGTTTTCAGCAACTTCGCCGTGATTCCTTCGTCCACATATTCCTCGCCGCAGTTCGCACACACATTGGCAGGGACGCCCTTGATGACCAGCGTCGTGCCGTTGCGTTCGAGCGTGACGGTGGCCTGCCCCGGTCGCGTTTCACCGTGTTTGCAAATGACACATTTCATGCGCGTGTTCTCCTTCTAAAATCCTGTTCCCACTCACCACGGTCCGGTTCGTACACCGTAATAATGACCGCTTCCCGGTTCTCGGTATTATCCGCCACCACCACATGGATGGGACGCGACCCACGCCATCCTAGCACGAGACGACTCGGATAGGGAGTATCCTGGGGATATGCTTCGATGGTTTCCCCGTGCTCCACGACATGACGCACATCGTCTTCGCTAATATGTCGCTGGAACATGCGCTGGATGGCGTGGACCCGAAAGACCAGCCGACTTGCGCTCATGCCCTCATTCTCGCAACTGCGCCCAAGTCGCCTCTCCTCCTTGGTTCTACTCCTGCCACCCTTTGCCGAAAGTCTAGCGAATTCTCCTAACGAAAGCTATCTCCGCCTGGCGGAGTGCTGAGGACTGAGGACTGAGGACTGAGTGCTGAGTGCTGAGGGGGCTGGGGAAGAGCCTATAGCGAATAGCCAGAGCATGACGAGTGACGGGCCGGCGCGGGAACGCGCGAAAGGCGCGACGCGGAAGAAGGTTTGTCTGGTTGGTGTTTGGAACAGGAAAGACGGAACAGACAAGATAGACCATATCTATGGGGATGGGCTCGACAACGCGGTTGGGGTGGGTTATAACACTGGCTGTCTCGTTGATGAGGGTGCGATGCCTGCGATTAAAGAACGGCGTGGAGTCACTAAGAAAAGCGGCAATGGGCATGTGGTCCTGACACGCAAGCGCTACGACC
>JANOEZ010000015.1:0-2912 GCA_031413335.1 Nitrospirota bacterium | reverse complement strand
GGTTAGGCCGTCTTGGACGTTTGCGCGAGCAAGGGATCGAGGATTTCCTTGAATTTTCGCTTCGGCATCGCGCCGACCAGCCGCTCGACCGGCTGGCCGTTCTTGAAGATCAACATCGTCGGAATGCTCATCACTTGATATTTGCCGGCAATTTCAGGGTTTTCATCCGTGTTGAGCTTCATCACCTTGACCTTGCCGGCATATTCCACCGCCAGCTCGTCGATGATCGGCGCCACCATCTGGCAGGGCCCGCACCAGACTGCCCAGAAATCGACCAGGACCAACTCTGCCGACTTCATCACCTGGGCATCCCAATTGGCTTCATCCGCTTTCAATGCATTTCCCACGAGCCCGCCTCCTTACAACGTAGATATTTTTTGTACCGCCATCGACCAGCGCATCGTACACGACGGTCTTTTAGACTGTCAACGGGGCCAACACGGCCCCTCTCACCAGTTCCACTCTGGTGGCGGCCCGGTCCACCAGGAATCCGGCCTAGCGGCCCGCCAGGCCGTCTGTTGCTTCCACAAACGCGCCGTCACGGCTTCATTCAGTCGCGCCGCCATCGCAGCGCTGACGTCCGCCTGCCGGCCGGCGCTCTCGTGGATGATCTCCTTCGCCATGCGCGCCAGAATGTCCGGAGGATTGGTCAGCGCATCGAGATCGCGAAAGGCAAGATTCACGTAGAGCTGCTCGACTTTGACCCACTGGTCTGTTTTGGCCAGATAATCCAGATACCCGTTCAACGCATGGTAGGCGTAGGTAAGATAGACATAACTCTCCACCGACGGCGCCGCCTCCACCTCTTGCTGGCACATCTCGATCGCATGCCGGTAATCGCCCGCCGCAAGAAATACTGTTGCCCGGCTCAGCCGGCTCAGATTGCTCTGCCCCTGCTCAGCGCCAACCGGCAGGCCCATGATGCAGGTGAACAGTGCCATCCCCATGACTGCGCCAAGATTGGCCCGGACTCTTTGCAACATCATCCCCATGCTGGCCGTCCTACTGCGTGATCCCTCACGGCCTGGGCGGGCCACCGGTGGTCTCCGAGGCCGGTGGAGGCAGCCTTCCGTACGCACCACCGGGGGCAGCCCACGGCAGACCTCGCTCGCCGATCAGGAGAGGGCTGAGAATCGACTTCAGGACAACCGTGCCGAAATTCTCCGTCCATCCGATGCCGGTCAGGTTGATCATGAAATTATACTGCTGCCGGTCAGGAAACTGCAGGAAGTAGAGGCCTGCCGACCAGCATTTGCACGGGTTCTGATACAAACCGACCACATCCAGCTCGGGGCTCTGCCCGTTTTTGATGTCATAGTACAGCTTGGCTCCGACCGTCCATCCGAACGGCAGCTTGGTACCTGCCGTGAGCGTCGTAAAATTCAGCTCCGGCGTCGGCGTGAACACTTCATTGAACGAAATGGGATTCCAAATGTCTCCGCGGCGCACCCGGTTCCCGGCCCGGGTGAACCGCTGCCCGATTTCCACATACCAGTTGCTCTCCTGCTGAAACCGAAGATCGGTGTTCCATTGGCTGAGCCCTCCCCCATAGGGATCGAAAAACGCGTCCATCGTGAGAGTGTTATTGATCGCCGGCAGGAGGCTGCGCTGTTGCTGCCCAGGAATGGTGACGGGGGGCAGAACCGGGTCCCCGATCACGGCCCGCATCCAGAGGTCTGAAAACTTCTTGCCGGCCACGGCGGTCGTGGCCGGCTGAACTGGTTGTGTCGCATTCCCGAACTGCGTACTGCCGGGAAAGGCAAACTGCCGGGCTTCCGTCTGTGCACTGCCAGGACGGTAACTTTGCGCGAGCATCAAATCGAGCCAGCTCTTGGTAGCCCCCTTCTCGTTCTGTCCCAACAGCCGGCTTTGGAGCGAATAGGTCACCAGGTTCTTTTTCTGGAGGTTATCGATGTCGTCGATCTGAACAATTTTCGACTGGTCGGTCGGCGGCACGTACTCATAGACAATCTTCGGCTCAATCGTATGCAGCAGGCTCCGGCCACCGTCCCTGTCGAACCGGCGGGCCAGGCTCGACGCCGCTTCGAGACTGGCCCAGAGCGTTTCCCGGTGCGTGGACTTGGCCGTGGCCACACCATGCGTGTAGTACGTTTCACGAAGCTTGACCTGAGGCGTAAATCCGATGACATGCCCGAGCTGCCATTGCTCCGTGGACAACGATGGCAACAGGTCCGCGCGGCTGATCTGGAATCCCTCTTCACGGTAAAAATGCGCCGCTCGCGACTCCATGCCCAGCAGGACCGGCCCGCCGAACGGAGCATAATTGACAAACCCGTGACCCAATTCAGGCAGGCGCTGGAACGTTTCCTTGCCGCCGGCATTGAACGGTTGCAGGTACTGGCCGAGGACATACAGGTTGCCGTTGGCCAGGCGCTGGTTGACAAACAGGCTGGAATCCCCGCCGGGCATGGCCCGCTGCGCGCCCGAATTGCTGAGTTGGCTCAGATACTCCGGATCGCTGGCCAGGAGGGCCGTCGCCATGACCCGCAAATTTGCATTCACCTGCTGGTTGTGCTGCCCGCTGATCAGCCCGCGCGTCCGTTTGACATCGCTGCTGCTGGGATCGACGCCTGCGACCTTCGGCAGATGCTCCTGCTGCAGCACGCTCACCAGCCACTGCCCTTTGGACTTTCTATCCAGCACGTAGCGGTATTCGAAATCGCTCCCATATCCCAGGTTCGACCAGTACTGCGGCGAAATTGTCAGGTCCTGGCTGGGGTTGATCGCCCAGAACAGGCTCTGCCGGTACGTCCAGCCAAACCGGTTGTCGAAACCCGGCGTCGGGACCATCAGTCCGCTTTTTCTGGACGTGGCAATCGGATAGGAAAATGCAAAGGTTGCTGAACTTGAAGTAATGATTACCAACCTTGAAAAATCAATCGCCGAGAAAG
>JANOEZ010000014.1:0-7341 GCA_031413335.1 Nitrospirota bacterium | reverse complement strand
GTGCAGGGCGAGCACCACAACTGGAATCCGGAAACGATTTACAAGCTCCAGCACGCCACTCAAACCAAGAACGCGCAG
This sequence comes from Nitrospirota bacterium, assembly GCA_031413335.1. Classification (GTDB taxonomy): domain Bacteria; phylum Nitrospirota; class Nitrospiria; order Nitrospirales; family Nitrospiraceae; genus 2-02-FULL-62-14. Next base: position 7,263 of record JANOEZ010000014.1, on the reverse strand, counting down.
ACGTTCAAGGAATTCTCGGCGCTGGTGAACGACGAGAGCAAACACCGCTCGAACATTCGCGGCCTGCTGGAGCTGAAGACGCTGCCGAAGCCGGTTCCGCTGGAGGAGGTCGAGTCGGCCAGCGCGATCGTGAAGCGCTTTACGACCGGGGCCATGTCCTTCGGCGCAATCAGCAAGGAAGCGCACGAAACGCTCGCGATTGCCATGAACCGCATCGGCGGCAAGAGCAATACCGGCGAGGGCGGCGAGGATCCGGAGCGGTTTGTCACGCTGCCGAACGGCGATTCCAAGAACAGCGCGATCAAGCAGGTGGCGTCGGCGCGCTTCGGCGTCACGACCGACTATCTCGTGCATGCCAAAGAATTGCAGATCAAGATGGCGCAGGGCGCGAAGCCGGGCGAAGGCGGCCAGTTGCCCGGCCACAAGGTGGACGAAACCATCGCCCGCCTGCGGTACGCCACGCCTGGCGTGCAGTTGATTTCGCCGCCGCCGCATCACGACATCTACTCGATCGAGGACCTGGCGCAGTTGATTTTCGACCTCAAGAACTCCAACCCCGAGGCGGAAGTCTCGGTGAAACTGGTTTCCGAGGTCGGGGTGGGGACGGTGGCTGCCGGCGTGTCCAAGGCCAAGGCCGACAAGGTGCTGATCAGCGGGGACAGCGGCGGCACAGGCGCCTCGCCGCTGGCCTCCATTAAATATGCCGGCATTCCGTGGGAACTCGGCCTGGCGGAGACGCAACAGACGCTGGTGCTGAACAACCTGCGCGGGCGCATCCGGGTCGAAACAGACGGCCAGTTGAAGACGGGCCGCGATGTCGTCGTTGCCGCGCTGCTCGGGGCCGAGGAATTCGGTTTCTCGACCGCGCCGCTGATTGTCGAAGGCTGCATCATGATGCGCAAGTGCCATCTCAATACCTGCCCGGTCGGGGTGGCCACGCAGGATCCAGAATTGCGCAAGAAGTTCACCGGTCAGCCGGAGCACGTCGTCAATTATTTCTTCTTCGTGGCCGAAGAGGTCCGTGAGCTGATGGCGCAACTGGGCTTCCGTAAATTTGAAGAGATGATCGGGCGCACGGACAAGCTGCGCGCCCAGAAGGCGATCGATCATTGGAAGGCGAAGGGTCTGGACCTCTCGGTGCTGCTGCATCGCCCGGAGGTCGGCGACGAGGTGGCGACGCATTGGGTGGAAAAGCAGAACCACGGCCTGGAGGGCGCGCTCGATTGGAAGCTGCTCGAGCTCTGCAAGGAGGCCGTCGAGCACAAAAAACCGGTCAAGCTCGATCTGCCGATCCGCAACGTGAATCGGACGGTCGGCACGATCCTGTCGAGCCGCATTGCCAGGAAGTACCGGTTGGACGGGTTGCCGGACGGCACCATCCAGATTAAATTCACCGGATCGGCCGGTCAGTCGTTCGGCGCGTTCCTCGCGAAGGGCGTCACGCTGGAACTGGAAGGCGAGTCCAACGATTATCTCGGCAAGGGGCTCTGCGGCGGCAAGATCATCGTCTATCCTCCCAAAGGCGCGACGTTCGCGCCGGAGGAAACCATTCTGATCGGCAATACGTCGCTGTACGGCGCCACGCAAGGCGAGTGTTATTTCTACGGGACGGCCGGCGAGCGGTTTGCCGTCCGCAACAGCGGTGCCCGGGCCGTCATCGAAGGCACGGGCGACCACGGTTGCGAATACATGACGGGCGGTGTGGTGGTGGTACTCGGCAGGACCGGGCGCAACTTCGCGGCGGGCATGTCCGGAGGAATCGCCTTCGTCCTCGACGAAGACGGAAAGTTCAGAGACCGCTGCAACCTCGGCATGGTCGAACTGGAGCCGGTCACGACGGCAGAGGACAAAAAGATCCTGCGCGAGATGATCGAACGGCATGTGCAATACACCGGCAGCCGGAAGGCGAAGAAAGTGCTCGATGCGTGGGACACGATGCTGCCGAAGTTCGTGAAAGTGATGCCGGTGGATTACAAGCGCGTGCTCGCGGAGCGCAAGAAGGCGGCGGCGAAGGAAAAGGCGCACAAAACCGTGAAGGCGTGAACTGAGATGGCTGATCCGAAAGGTTTCATGAAATTCGCCCGCGAAGGCCCCCAGCGCCGTCCGGTCGAGCTGCGTCTCCTGGACTGGAAGGAATTTTACGAGCCGTTTACGGACGACAAGCTGCAAACGCAGGGCGCGCGCTGCATGGACTGCGGCGTGCCCTTCTGCCAGAGCACGCACGGCTGCCCGGTGGTGAATCTGATTCCGGAATGGAACGATCTCGTCCATCGCGGCCGCTGGCAGGATGCGCTGAAGGCGCTGCATACGACGAATAATTTTCCGGAATTCACCGGGCGGCTCTGCCCCGCGCCCTGCGAATCGGCCTGCGTGCTCGGCATCAACAGTGATCCGGTGTCCATCCGGGTCGTGGAATGGAACATTATCGACAAAGGATTCGACGAGGGCTGGGTGCAGCCGGTCCTGTCCGTGTCGCGCACCGGAAAAACGGTTGCGATCATCGGGTCCGGCCCGGCCGGTCTGGCCGCCGCGCAGCAACTCGCGCGCGCCGGGCACAGCGTGACGGTCTATGAAAAGGCCGACCGCATCGGCGGACTGCTCCGCTATGGGATTCCCGACTTCAAGATGGAAAAGTGGGTGATCGACCGCCGGCTGGATCAGATGAAAGCCGAAGGAGTCGAGTTCAAGACCAGCGTGACGATCGGGAAGGATGTCAGCGGAGAGGAACTCCGGAAGAAATACGATGCGGTGTGTCTCGCGATGGGCGCCGAACAGCCGCGCGAGTTGCCGATCCCGGGGCGTGAACTCAAGGGCATCCACCCCGCGATGGATTATCTGACGCAACAGAACAAACGCAACGCCGGGGATACGCTCACGGGCGAACCGATCACGGCCAAGGGCAAGAAAGTCGTCATCATCGGCGGCGGTGACACCGGATCGGACTGCCTGGGCACGACGCATCGACAGGAATGTATCGAAGTTCATCAATTCGAATTACTGCCGGAACCGCCACCGCAGCGGGCCGGCTCCACGCCCTGGCCGCTCTGGCCGATGCAACTCCGGTCGTCGCACGCGCATGAAGAAGGGTGCGATCGTCAGTGGAGTGTCTCGACGACGAAGTTTTCAGGGAAGAACGGCCAGGTAACCAAGTTGCATGCGCATCGCGTGAAGTTCGAGAACGGCAAGTTCACGCCGATGCCCGGCACCGACTTCGAGATGGATGTCGATTTGGTTTTGCTCGCGATGGGCTTCACCGGCCCGGTCAAGAACGGCCTGCTGGACAGTCTCGGCGTCAAATACGACGCGCGGGGCAACGTCGCCGCGGACGAGCGCTTCATGAGCAACGTCGAGGGTGTTTTTGCCGGCGGCGACACCAGGCGCGGCCAGTCCCTCATCGTGTGGGCCATTGCCGAAGGCCGCAAGATGGCGGCCGGCGTGGATACCTATCTGCGCGCCGGCAAGTCAGCAAAAACTTCCGCCTAGTCGCGGTTCGCCGTCTCCCACAATATATATAATGATCGAAAGCCGTCAGCGCACGCTGACGAGCTAGAACGGCAGCTTGAGCCCGCCGAGGCCGGCATCCTTGCCGCCGCCCTTGGTCAGGCCGGTCGCCTGCTGAACGCGGCTGGTCAATTCGTCGCCGACGCCGGCGAGGCCGCCGAAGCTGGATTTGAGGTCGCCGAGCGGTTTGCTGACCTTCTCGGCGATGGCCGTCCGCAATTGTCCTTCAAACTTGCCCACCTGCTCCTGCATCTGCTTGCCGAGCGCTTGTTTCAACACCTGGTCGAGGTCGGAGGAAAGACGGACGTCATACTGTTTGACCGTTCCGGTCACGTCGGCTTTCAGATGCAGAGCTTTGACATCGGACAGTGCCGAGGTCACGGCCTTGGCAACAGCGCCCGCATCGGGCTTGGCCCCGGTGGTGATCCGAACCGACTGCAGCGTGGCCGCCAGGTTTGCATCCAGCGCCTCGCCGCGCAAGCCGGCCTTGAGATCGAAATCCGTTCGGGCCTCTTTGACGGAGACAGGCAGGCTGTCATCGTCGGAGAGGGTCAGATCTGTCAGATGATAGCCGCGAACTTTGAGTGCGGCGGCATCGTGCGGCTTCGCCGGGTCGACGCGGTTGACCTCGCCATTCAGGGCGAGCGATTCCAAGCCCGACAGCTTCTCACCTGAAAAAGTAAAGGTCGTCGGTGTTCCCACAACGTGCTGTTCCGGTGTGATGTTGCGGATGGTGCCGGACACGAGGCCGGCGGAGAGGTCCAGCCCGACCTTCGCCGTGCGGACCAGCACATCAGGCAGCGGCGCCTGTTCCTTGAACCGCACGTCCACGCCCTTGCCGCGCAGGGGCGTGACCACTTCCACCTTCCCTTTGCGCTCGCCGTTCGATTGGAGATAAGGCTGCAGCTTGGCATACCATCGAAGGGCAGTTTCGATCTTCTCGCCGAGCGGGCCCATGATCAACGCGCTGCTCATGCTGGCGAGGCCCTGCGGAGAGAGGGCGTATTTGTCCCGGATGCGGCGCAGGTCTTCTTCCGGCGCCTTCGTCACCTCGTCGAGCCGCTTGCGAAGCTGGGCAAGATTGTTATCGAAGGTTTTCTTTGCGGTTGTGATTTTGTCCAGGTCCTGGCTGATGTCCTTCTGGATGGCGGCCGCTTCGCCGACACCCCCGACGATGCCGCCGAGACCGCCCTTGCCCGCGGATTTCACCTTGTCGAGGCGCTGCTTGTACTCGTCGAATTTCGCCTTGTTCGGCAGTTCGGCCATCTGCTGCTTCCAGCGGTCCTGCTCGGCCTTGATATCTGCGCGCAGGGTCTCGGCCAGCTTCAGTGACTGCAACTCTTCCTTTGCCAGAATCTCTTTCACGTCGGGGATCTGCGCCGACGGCAGCACGAATTTGGTCCTGGCGGCCTTCCGGGTAATCTCAGGTTCCTGCTTGCCGATGGCGCCGGAGGTTTTGCGCAGTGTGCCGAAGCGAACCCCGTCCACGGTCATTTCGTTGACGATGACTTTCCGGCGAAGCAGATTGAGTCCATCCATCAGGAAGCTGATGCGCGACACCTCGACCGCATTCGTCATCGGCGCGTCCGGGTCCGTCACTTGAAGACCGGAGAGGGTCAGGCCGAGGGGGATGAGCGTGAGGTCGGCAGCGGCCAGCTCCACTTTTGCGCCGACCGCCTGCGTGCCGGCGCGCTCGATCGCGCATTCGATCAGGCCATCCACTAAAAGCCACCAGACGGCGGCGAGCAGCACTGTGACGACGGCGAAGGCGATCACGCCCGGCCAGCGAATCCAGCGGCTAACGCCTTCCGGCTTCTGAGGAGATTTCGGCTGAGCGGCGGGAGCGGCCGGCGCGCGTTCGTTCGTCATGCGTCCGCTCCGTAGCGGAGAATATTCAGCACGTGGGCCAGCTTCGTCTTTTGGACCCACGCCATAAAGTGTTCGCGGTATTTGAGAATCAGCTGGTTGGAGAGCAGATAGAAGGGCACGAACAAGACCAGAGAGACGACCAGGCTGCCCATCACGATCGAATTATTGAACCGTTCCAGGCGCCAGAGCGTCGAATTGTACAGCGCCGTCCAGAGCCCTTCCAGCGAACCGGCGGTCAGGACGGCCAGGCCGATGCGATGGAACAACGGATCGAGCAGGTAGGCGAGGCCGGAGAAAAAAGCCAGTCCGAGGAAAAAAGCCGACAGATTAACCCGCAGGACTAGAATGAGAAACAGCACGAGCAGATTGTGCAGGCTGACCAGAGGCGTGAATCCGGCAATGAGAGCGAACGCGAATCCCAGGCTGATCTGGCCCGGCTCGGTCTCGGAGCTGATGACTTGTAGTAGTTTATAGGCGGCGCGAATCATAAAATCTCTGACATCGTCGGCCCAACTGTAGCATAGGCGTCTCTACGTGTCATGAAGAACATCGGGCATTCACACGCCTTATTGTTTCGGCGCGGACTTCGCGCAGCGGAAGCCGATGGTCGGGGAGCGTTGGTCAGGCAAGGCGCCGCTGCGCGTGGCGGTGCGCAGCATCATCGGCTTGCTCTTCCACGAGCCGCCGCGCACTCCTTTATAGCGGCTGACACCGGAGCCCGGCGGATTTCGATCCGGCGTGATCGAATAGTAGTCGAACCCGAACCAGTCCTGCACCCACTCGGCCACGTTGCCGGCCATATGGTGCACACCATAGGGACTCTTTCCCTCCTCGCCGCTGCCGACCGGCTGCACAAGCGGGATTTCATGCACGTGGTACTGGCCGAACATCGCCAGGCCGCCCGTCGGCGCCTGCGCACCCCAGGGAAACAGATTGCCTTTCGTGCCGCGCGCGGCCTTTTCCCATTCGGCTTCGGTCGGCAAACGTTTACCAATTGAATGGCAGAACTCCGCCGCCTCGATCCAGGTGACATAGAGCGCCGGCCAGCGGGCGAGGCCCTCGTCGGTGGCCGCGTGGATCGTGATCATGTGCCAGATGAGTCGTTGCAATTCATCCGACACGCTCCGCCGGTCGCGGCGGAGGAACGCAAGGTATTCACCGAGGCTGACCTCGTCGCGGTCGATCTCGTAGGCATCGAGCCAGACTTTATGCTGCGGGAGTTCCGTGTCGTCGAATTGAGTCTGCAATCCATAGGGATCGTCGTCCACGCGGGTCGAGCCCATCAGAAACCGGCCGGCTGCAATCGTGATAGGCGGCGAGGGGGTGATGATGCCGGCGATACCGGCCAGGCGGCCCGGCAGGTGTTTCGACATGCCTTCCGCGACGGGAGGCGCCACGGGCGATGATTGCCCGGCGACGCGCGGCGTGCCGGCTGCCGCCAGGATGGCGCTGCTCACTATCAAAGCCCAGACGAGACGCATCGGGACGGGATTGTAACAGGATGTTGGAAAAGGCCGCCAGCCGCGTTATCCTGCGTCCATGAGATCGGTGGTGCGCACAGGCCTGTTCTTTTCCATGATGCTGCTGGCGGCGATGGGAGTGTTGTCGGATCTCCGCGCTGCGGAGCGCGTCGGGACACAGCCGGCGGCGGTCCCGGCGGAAGAGTATCCCCTCTACGATCTGGTGGTGCGGGACAAGTTTCTCACCTCCCAAACAACGATGGTCGTCATCGAACGGCTGACTGTCGTGTGGGCGAAGAAGAACGAGCGGGAATATCTGAGCAGGGAGTCCCTGGAGGAACAGGAAGTCTTCGAAAACAAGCTGCCGCCCGTCTTGCTGGATGATTTTCTGTTCAAACTGAAGGCGCCATCCCGGCTCGACGGGAAGTTCAAC
>JANOEZ010000013.1:0-1325 GCA_031413335.1 Nitrospirota bacterium | reverse complement strand
CACCATCGGCGAAGAAGCAGCACGGGCGACTGAGACACCAGGCCAACAGGTGTTGCGGCCCCTGTCCAATCCGATCAAACCCACCGGCGGCATGGTCATCCTGAAAGGCAACCTCGCGCCAGAAGGCTGCGTCGTCAAAGTCGCCGGACATTCGATCATGACATTCCGAGGACCGGCGAAAGTTTTCGACCGAGAAGAAGACGCCTTTGCCGCCGTCAAAGCCAGACAGATCAAGGCTGGTGATGTCGTCGTGATTCGCTATGAAGGCCCGTCAGGCGGGCCGGGCATGCGCGAAATGCTGGGGGTCACGGCGGCGATCGTCGGCGCAGGACTTGGCGATTCGGTCGCGTTGCTCACCGATGGACGATTTTCAGGCGCCACGCACGGCTTGATGGCCGGACACGTCGCGCCCGAGGCCGTCAGGGGCGGCCCCATCGCCGCGATCAAAAACGGCGACATGATTACCTTCGACATCGCCAAACGAAAGCTGGATGTGGAACTCTCCGCGAAAGAGATCAAAGCGCGGCTGAAGAAGGTGAAGCAGCCGACGCCGCGCTATACGTCCGGCGTCATGGGCAAGTATGCGCGGCATGTGTCGTCAGCGTCTCTCGGCGCCATCACGAGCTAGCAAGCCTTGAAAACAACGGGGGCAGGCGCCGATCATGGCATCTGCCCCCGTTCGATTTTAGACGAAATTGTTAGTGGACTCGCCTAGCCTTCTTTTCTCTCACACAATTGGGCCACGCCTCGCGCGATATCAAACACCAGATAGATCATCTGCGCCATGCCTTTCATGACGAGGAAGACCATGGCGGCCTGCACGATAAACCACAAGCTCACGCCTACCTTGGCCATCATCTCTTCCTCGACGAACCAGGCCCTGCCGGCATTGTAGAGCATCGCGGCCGCCAGGAGCGGCGCAGCGATGGTGTAGATCTTCGCCAACACACGTAGCACCTGGTAGGGACGCTTACGGCCTTCTGGATTTCTGTTCTCCAAGCTCCCCCCAGTTTGGTCAGCGGATGGCATCTCCGGCGTCATCGTAATCCTCCTTGCATAAGAGCGTGGCCCGGTTCGGCCGACTCGCTGTTGGTTGCGACACGTGAGCTTGCGGGATGGTACGCGAATGGGCGGGAAAGATCAAAGGCCGTGCGAGCGCAGGTTCAATGGCGGCTGTAAAATTCCTTGATGGTGGCCACCACGTAGGCGAGTTGGTCGTCGGTCAGCTCGGCATAAATCGGCAGCGCCAGCACCTCTTCCGCCGCCTTCTCTGAAACAGGGAACGCCCCCTTCTGGTGGCCCAGATCGCGGTAGCAGCCCTGCAG
>JANOEZ010000012.1:0-10137 GCA_031413335.1 Nitrospirota bacterium | reverse complement strand
GAAGGGGCTTCGATCGTCGAATTCATCCAGGCCGCGACACTCTGGGACAAGGTCTTCAACTACAGTTGGCTGCCGCTCAACCTGCACCGGTTGGTGGGCAATGTGACTTTTGGCGGCTTTATCACTGGGTTGATCGCCGCGTACATGTATATGGGGGCGAAGGACGACAAGGAGCGGGCCTATTACGACTGGATGGGCTTTGTCGGTAATCTCATCGGCGTGGGCGCGCTGCTGTTCCTGCCGTTTATGGGCTACCTGCTGGCATACGAGCTCTGTGATTATGACGCCTCGATCTGTCCGTATATGATGGCCGACCAGCTCTCGATGTTTTTCGAGATGCAGGGGGCCATGATCGGGCTGATCTTCCTGGCCAGTAATTACTATATCTGGTTAAGCATGAAGCGGATTGAAGGGGTCGAACGCGTGCGGATCTCCGTCCTAGCCGTGCTCGTCATGATCGCGCTGCCGTTCGTCATGACCTATACGTGGACGATCTATCCCGTGCCTGATCCCAAGTCGCTGGCCGTGCTGTTGCCGCTCGTGTTGCTGCCGGTGGTCTTCGGCCGGTTCATTCCTTTTACCGTGTCTTCACGCGCCGCGATCAAGGTGTCATTCCTGATGGTAATCGTGGGCAATGCGATCTGGATGACGCCGCACGGTTTTGTCGCGACGGGCGCGAAGTTGGTCGATGAGTTGGAGTTGCCGGGCGATTGGAGCTTCCTGGCGTTGATGCCGGCGAAGAATTCGGCGGCGATCACGCTCGTCTTCGTCACGGTGGTCAGCTATATCATCTATAACCGAGCGATCAAGCAGGGCACGATCGTCTGGGGCAAGATCGATTTCGCCTCCCAGTTCGTGCTGATCTTCCTGGCCTTCAGCGCCATCTGGACGATGGGACTGATGGGCGCGGTCCGGTCGTTACTCCGCAAGTATTACCACACCTACAATCTGGTGCCGGATTTCACCGCTGAGTCGTTTACGCCGACGCTGGCCTATTCGGCTTGGTGGATTACGGGCATTACGTTGGTTTTTTACATTATCGTGAGCTTTGCCATCATCCTGACGTTGCGTGTGTCCGAGTCGAAAGCGCACACGCACGAAGGCAGCCCGGCGCCAGCAGGGGCGAAATGAGGCCGTCCTCTGGTAAAAGAGCAGAATAAAAGAGGAGTGGTATGAACGAGCAACCGAGTTTCATCAAGAGCGTCATCAAGAAAGGGGCCATCGGGGCTGTCATCGGTGCTGTATTTTTCGGCGCCGCCACAGTGCTCGGTTTTCCTTCCATCTTCCGCTACATGTTCGTGGCCTATGTGACGCTGGGGACCGCGGTCTTTATTCTGTTGGATGCGCCGGCGCTTCCAACCTTTGGCGGTATCAAAGCCGTGGTGGCACTTCTGGCGTTCTATCTGGTGCTGTCGGTGGTCTATATCGGAGGAGCGTCGCTCTGGCCTCAGTACGATCCGGAAGACGAGAAGGGGAAGATTGCCAAGTTGCTGGAGGCGAAGCGGAGAGCGTCCGAGCAAGGCAAAGCGGAGGAACTGCTGGTCCGAGCCAAAGCGCTGTCCGAGAAAGCCGACTCGATCATGCAGCGGCTGCAGACGCTCGGAGGCCCGACGGCGGTGGCGCCTGTTGCGGGTGGAGCCAAGGCTGGCGGCGCCGCGCCGGCATCCGGCGATATCGTTGCCTTGGGCAAAGAACAGTGGGAGTTGCAGGAATGCTACAACTGCCACAAGTTGGAAGGCAAGGGCGGTAAGAAGCGGGGCCCCGAGTTGGATAATATCGGCAACCTGTTGAAGCCTGATGAGATGAAAGAGAAAATCCTCGATCCGCGGAGTTGGATGGCGGAAGGCTTCGAGAAGGAATACGAGAAGAAGAAGATGCCCGACAAGTACAAGGAATTGATGGAAGAGAAGGATGTTGACGCGCTCGTGGCCTTCCTCGCCACGTTGAAGAACCCGGCGGTGAATACGCCCAAGCCGATCAAGAAGAAGTAGCATGCACCAGCCCAGGCTCAAGTCAAAAGTCCGTTGCACTGACCGGGAAGTCGGAGAGATCACGCGCGTCATCGTCGATCCTCTTTCCCATGAGGTCAGTCATATCGTGGTCGGCGGGAACGGCGTCGGCGGCGCCGAGCGTCAGGTGCCGATGTCGGAAGTGCAATCGATTGCCGACGATCTGGTTCAATTACGGACCGCCTCGGCCGCGTTGACGCAGTTCCCTCCGCTCAAGCGCGAGGACTACGTCACGATTCACGAAGTCGAAATCGCCCACCTCGAAGACCATCTGCATGTCGAGTCCGGGGAAGTGCTGGTGCCGCTGCCAATGCTGGAGCGCAATGTCCCGCGCCGGACTTTCTTTATGAATCTGACGCATGCGATCGGAGCGCTGGTTGCGCTGCCGCTGGCCTTCCCGGTGCTGAAATACCTCATGAAGCCGATGTACTCCCCGTTCGACAATGCGTGGCTCAAGGTTGGCAACGTCAATCGGATCAAAACCGACGACGTCGGGGTCCAGCTCAAGTATAAGAAGAGGGTCAAGGAAGCCTTCATGCCGGAAGCGGAAGTGGATAAGAATGTCTGGATCTTGAAAGCGTCACCGTCCGTGCTGGAGGAAGTGTACAAGGGCAAGGACATGGAGTTCCGGGACCAGACCGGCCGCCTGATGTGGACCAACAAGAAAGATGTTCCCTACGTCGTTTTCTCCGGCAAGTGTCCGCATCTCGGCTGTGGCTACAAATGGCGGAAGGTGCCGAAACTGGGGAAGGAAATTTTCCTGTGTCCCTGCCACCTCAGCATCTATGAGCCAAGCGGTAAGGTGCTGGACGGTCCGGCCCCGCGCCCGCTGGATACACTGCCGATTCGCGTGGACGCGGGCGGGAATGTCCAAATCATCGATATGGAATTTAAGGCCGGAACCAAGGCGCAAACCAGGATTGTCTGATGGACGGTCAACCGAACCTTCTGGAAAAAGTCATCGCGTTCGTGGACGAGCGGGTCGGCCTGAAGACCCTCCAGGCCAAGATGCTCAACGAACCGGTGCCGGGCGGATCTCGCTGGGCCTACATCTTCGGCTCCGTGCTGTTGTTCATCTTCATCATGCAGGCCGTGACCGGCATCTTGCTGATGTTCTATTATGTGCCGAGCGCCGATCACGCCTATGCCAGCACGCAGTACATTCTTCACGAAGTGGACTATGGCTGGTTCATCTTGAGCTATCACTTCTGGGGCTCCTCGGCGATGGTGGTCATGGTGTTCGCCCACATGTCCCAGGTGTTCTTGTGGGGGGCCTACAAAAGTCCAAGGGAAATGATCTGGCTGGTCGGCCTGGCGCTGTTCGGGATTGTCATGGGGTTTGGCTTCACGGGGTATCTGTTGCCCTGGGATCAGCGGGCCTATTGGGCCACCACTGTCGGTGTGGAAATCATGGACAAGACCCCCATCGTCGGCGACTTCCTGGCCCGGTTCCTCAAGGGCGGGGCTACCCCAGGCCAGATGACGCTCAGCCGGTTCTTCGTCGTTCACGTCATGATCCTGCCGGCCATGTTGATGGGATTGGCGGGGCTGCACATCTTCCTCTTTCGAAAAGCCGGTCCGGCCGGTCCGTTCCGTGGCACACCGGATGAGCTCAAGGCCAAAACTGACTATTTCTTTCCACGCCAGATATGGAAGGACATGGTGGCGATGGGGGCCGTCTTCATCACCATTTGCAGCTTGGCTCGCTTTGAACCGGTGGTGCTCTTGGAAGAAGCGACGCCTGATCCGGGTGAGTATCACCCGGAGCCCGAGTGGTATTTCTTGTTTCTCTTCCAATTGCTGCGGTTGAAAATATTCTCCGGAGAGTTCGGCCAGTTCCTTGGCGCGATCGCCATTCCGGGAGCCTTCATGGCGCTGCTCGCGGCCCTGCCGTTCATTGATCGGAGCCCAGAACGCAACATTTTTAAACGGCCGGTGGCCTTGATTGGATGGATCGTGGTGATGGCGACGATTCTGATTTTCACGGTGTCGGCGATTATCAACCGGGAATTTTTGGATTAGGCCGCGAAGGTTCAATTGGCATGACTGATCAGCCGACTCAGATGTCGCCGGTGAAGTTGGGGCTGGCTGTGGCGTGGCCGGCTTTTTGGATGGGTGTGCCGGTCAAGGTGGTCTTCGTATTGCTCCTCCTGATGATGGAGCTCCCTCCGTGGGAGTTTCCGGGACTTGCCTTTTTGTTGCTCCTCTCGATTCCTCTTGACCTCTGGGCGGTCGGGCTGAGCGGCCGGACGGTGTTTCTGGATCGGTTAGGTCTGGAACCGCCGGCCTCGCTTGGGCTGACCCTCTGGTGGCAGGGCGCGGCTCTCTCTGCCACCTATGGATCGCTGGCCTGTTTCCTTGAACGCCAGACAATCGCCGGCTCCAAGGCAGTTGTGGCCAGGGTTCTGGATCTTGAACTGCTGAAGGTGATTCCGATTGCCGAGCGGATCAGTATCGAGCTGACAGCCTGGGGGAGTGTCGCGGCGGTCGTGCTGCTGGCGCTGACGCTGGGAGGGCTGTTCCTGTTCGGCAAGCTGGTACAGCGGCAGGCTGATGTGGCAAGCCCGGCGGCGGCGTCCTACGAAGCGCGGGTCCACCAATGGGATCTGATGCGGGTGCCGGCCGATCAGCCGCTGATGTTGACGGTGGTCATGGCCGTGGGTGTCGCGATGGTGCTGTTGCTGTGGGCGGTCATGCCCGTGACGACGCCGCATCCGCATGAGTCGTACAAGCAAGATGAAAAAAAAGCCGCGCCGGTGTTGAAGCCGACGGAGGCGCTCCAGAAGGCGGAGCGCGTGCTGACACAGGCCGAGGCGTCGGTGCAAACGCTCGAAGCGAAGGCCAGGAAGAGCAAGGGGAAGGCGCCCGCGCCGGATAAGAAAGCAGCCGTGAAACCGAAGAAAGCCTAACGCGCAGAGGGTTGAGGAGATTGTCATGAGGAACCGCGAGGCATTGCAAGGACAAGACCCGGGCAGGCTGAATCTATGGGGCCTGTCTGTCGCCGGACTGGCATTGCTGGCCGGATTGCTCGGGTTCCCTGTCGCGGGATGGGCGGAAGATGCGGCGAGCGCGTCGGCCGCTGTCAGTTATCGGGACATTCCGCAGTTGGGTGGCAGCCGGAACATCATCTGGGTCGTTGCCCAGCTCCATTTGCTGCTGGCGGGGTTCGTGCTCGGAGTGCCGATCTTCGCGTGGCTGTGTGAAATCGTCGGATGGAAAACGGGCGAAAAGCGATACGACAAACTGGCCAAGGAGTTTACCAAGCTCCTGACCTCGTCGTATGCCACGACGGCGCTCTTCGGCGGTATTTTATTGTTCCTGCTCATCAGCTTCTATCCGAAGCTGATGACCTACCTGACGGATATCTTCTTCCCGTCGTTTATCGCGTACTGCGGGCTGTTTCTCCTGGAAACGGCGACGCTCTATCTGTATTGGTACGGCTGGGATGCGATGCAGGAAGGGCGGGGAAAGGTCTTCCATCTTTTCCTTGGTTTCCTGCTGAACTTCTTCGCATTTTTCATCATGGTCATCCCGAATTCCTGGGCGACGTTCCAGGCCAGTCCGGTGGTCATTGCGGAAGGATCGAGCGTCGCCCGCGCCTGGGCGGCCACGTGGAATCCAACTTGGTGGCCGGTCAATATCCATCGGCTGATTGCGAATGTCGTGCTGGGCGGGTACATCTGCGGCGCCTATGCCGGCGTTCGCTACCTGTCGGCCAAGTCCGCCGAGGAACGCGAGCACTACGACTGGATGGGCTATGTCGGAAATTTCATCGGCGTGTTCGGCCTGTTGCCGCTGCCCTTCGCCGGATACTGGCTGATGCGCGAAATCTATCAATACAACCAGCAGATGGGCATTACGTTGATGGGCGGGTTCCTCTCCTGGCTGTTCATTCTGCAGGCGATGCTCATCGGCGTACTCTTCCTGGGCTCCAATTATTATTTCTGGCTCGGGATCACGCACCGTATTCCCGGCGCCGAAGCGAAATACAAGAAGCCGATCATGGCGATGCTGATTATTCTGTTGTTGTGCCTCGGCGTCTGGATGACGCCGCACTCGCTGGTCGCGAGTTTGGAAGAGGCCCGGAAGCTGGGCGGCACGCACCATCCCCTGCTCGGTGTGTTCGGGGTCATGTCGGCCAAAATGACTGTCGCGAATCTCATGATTCTGGTGACGTTCATGAGCTTCATCATGTACTGGCGGGCGGGCAAGGAAGAAACCGCCACCTGGGCCAAGCTGGCCCGAGCGGCCATGAGCGGCCTGCTCGGGGTGGCGGCGATCGTCGTGATCGTGCTGGGCGTCTGGGGCTATTTCGTGCCGGCCATCGTTCGGATCAACTATTTCTCGGTTGCGCAGGTGCTGATCGTGTTGTTCGTGATGTTGACGATCACGCCGCTGACGGCGCTGTTGCTCAAGAGCGCCAAGACTACCACGGAAATGGTCTGGGGGCGCATGCCGCCACGGGCCGGCTACGCGCTGGTGCTGAACGCCGTGATGGTGATTCTGTTGATGACCTTGATGGGCTATGCGCGGTCGTCGTCCAGGGTCCACTGGCATATCTATGGCGTCATGCGAGACTCCTCCCAGTACGCCTACTCGCCGGCGCTGGGCTATGCCGCAGTCTTTATGTCGCTGAACACGTTTCTATTCTGCATGCTCGTCGCTTTTATCTTCTGGGTGGCGACCATGGGGGATAAAGCCAAGGCAGAACATGGCGCGATGCCGGCGATGGCCGGGGGGTCGCAGGAGCTTGATCGTTCGAAGGCAAACTGAAAAAGAGGCGCACTTCATGTCGGATAACATGGGCAGGGGATTATGAGCGAAGTCGCACTGTTGCAGTTGATCGGTCTTGGCGTCATCGGCGTGGGCGTCCTGATTCTGCTCTTTATCCAATCACGGTTCCCCCGCGTCATCGGGTTTGTCATGATCGTGCTGGGGACTTTTTCATTGGTCGCGCTCAGCGTGCCGCAAATGGCCTCGCTGCCTCCGGCTGAGGAAAAGTTCGATGTGGCCAGCATCAAGACCGCCAACGACATGGCGATGATCGGGCAGAAGATCTTTTTCAGCAAGGGCCAATGTGCCCTGTGCCATTCCATCGGGCCCAGCGAATCGGCCCGCTGCCCGGATCTGAAGGGCATTGGCGCCAAGCTCTCGCGGGAGTTTATCTATGAGAGCCTGACGCAGCCCCAGGCCTATATTTATCTGGACTACCGGCACGAAGGGCCGCCCAAGGACTATCCGGCGCGGATGCCGCATATCAACAAGAACCCGATCGGATTGACGAACAACGAAATTCTGTCGGTGATCGCGTTTCTGCAGCAGATGAGCGGCGAGCCGATCACGGTCAGTCTGTCGGATATCACGATGCCCGGACAGCCGGTGCCAGTTTCGGTAACCACCCCTGCGCGGGTTCCAGCCCCGCCCTCGCCGGCGAAGAGCAAGGCGAAGGGCAAGACGAAGAAGGCAGACGCGGGTGAAGCGGGTCTTGTTGCGATGGTGGTACGCGGTCGATAGCTGGCGCAAGGCAGGGCTGAAGCCCTTAACGAGGAAGGACGCTATGAAAGGCGGCATACATCTGAAACCAGCGCTACTGATGGTCGGCCTCTACCTCTTTTTGAAATTCGGCATGCCGCTGTTTACGGCGCCGCTGCCGGCCAGCCTGATCATGCTCTACCTGATGCTCACGTTTTCAGGGATCATGATTTTTATGACGCTCAGCGGCACGTCCATGGAGTCGTTCCTGGGCCCCATCTTCCGCTTCATCAGTGGGGACGGGCAGGATGGTTCCATGAAAACCGCGCGCCTGGCGGTGCTGGCGTTGTTCCCGCTCCTGGTTGGCTGGCAGACCTATACGAGCACCGCGTCCAGTACGGTGCCGCCGGCGGAAAACCGCACGGTTCACCCGGCGCCTCCCGGTGAATTTACCGGCCTGTCCAATCCAGTGCCCAATACACCGGACAACGTCATGCAGGGCAAGGGGCTCTATGCAGCCAAGTGTTCGCCTTGCCACGGACTATTCGATGGCAAGGGGCCGGCGTCGAAGGGATTCAATCCTCCACCGGCCAATTTCAAGGATCCGACGACAATCGCGATGCTGCAGGAAAGCTATCTGTTCTGGCGGATCAAGAAGGGTGGAGTCGGGCTCTCGATTGAGGGGATGCCATGGAAGTCCGCGATGCCTCGTTGGGAATTCGAGCTCAAGGACGAGGAAATTTGGAAAATCATCCTGGGTGAGTATGACGGGGCGGGCCAGAAACCCCGGACGTGGGAATAAGGGGGGTGAGGCAGCGGTCTGCCTCTCTTGGAGAAGAGAGATGAAAATGAATCGGATTGGAATGTGGTGTCTCGGGCTTGTGGCAGGAGCCGCCTTCGCCGTTGGCATTGGTTTGCCGGATATCTCATGGGCTCAGGAAAGCGTTGCCATTCGCGCCATGCTGGTGAAAACCGTTCCCGACGATCCGACCGCTGCCGGGTGGAGTGCGGCGGTTCCAGCCAGGTTCCCCTTGTCACCCCAAGTACACTGGCCGACCAGAATTCTGGAAGTGACTGCCCAAAACGTCACGGCGCGCGGCCTGAGCGACGGCAAGCAAGTGGCCATCATGCTGGAGTATGACGATCCGACCGAAGATCCGGACGATGCCGCAGCGGTCGAATTCATGGTCGGCGACAAGAAAGCCCATTTTGCGCACGGTCAGCCGATGGCGCAGGTGGAAGGTGGGCCCGTCAATATCTGGTTCTGGAAGAACAAAAACGCCAAGGCCCTCGACATGAACGCCAAGGGTTTTGGGACGCTCAAGGTCCAGGATCAGCAGGATCTCAAGGGCAAAGGGGTCTATCAGGACGGCAAATGGAAAGTGGTCTTCTCCCGTGCGGTGACGACCGGTGATGCCAACGACACGCAATTCAAACCCGGGGAGTTCATCAATATCGCCTTCGCGGTGTGGGACGGGAAAAAGGATCCGGCCAGCGGAGATTTGAAGGAAAAGGGCTCCCAGAAGGCCGTGTCGTCCTGGTGGTATTTCCGCGTGGACCCGCAACCGGACTATACGAGCTACTTCTATGCGCTGCTGGGCATCGGGTTGGCGGCAGGCTTTGAATTTGTCGTTATTCGGAAGTTGAGGAAAGGGCCGTCCGCATGAGGACCATCGGGGGGCTACGCAAACTCGCGCTTGTGGCTGCGCTGGCAGGGATCAGTGCCATGGCCGGCGCCGCCGGGTGCTCGCTGTTTCAAAGTGAGCAGGTGGCCAAAGGCCAGAAGCTCTATGCGCACTACTGCATGCATTGCCACGGCGAGCATGGCCGGCAGAATGAAGGGTACAACTGGGGAAAGATGCCGGACCCCCGCCCCAAGGATCTCTCGAACAAGAGTGAGATGTCCACGTTCAAGGACGAGGAGATCTTCGGCACCATTTCACGCGACATGAAAGACACGACTCCGGACAAGGGGGACAAGATCGGCGACGATGAGTTCGCCGTGCCGACCATGCCGACATTCAAGCACACCCTGTCGGAGGAAGAGGTCTGGTCCATCGTGGCCTATGTCCGTACGCTGCACGGGATGAAATCGGAGTTCGATATTCCCGGGAGGATCAAAAAGCTTGAGGGCGAGAAGCTCACCGCCCAAAAGAATTTCGATCAAAACAAGCAGACGCTCGACGCGGCGCAGAAGAAGGCGGAAGACGAGGCTGAAAAAGCCGGCAAGGATGATGCGGACGAATCGGCCTATGCCAAGGAACAGGGGGCGTTCATTGCTGCCAAGAAAGCGCTGGATGCCGCCCAGGCCGCGCTGACGAATTTCAAGGAGCGCCCCAAGTTTGCCGCCGTGCAGCGGCCGGTTTTGACGATGAAACCTGACCAGGCCGCGAAGCTCGCGGAGCGTGGCAAGCAGCTCTATGCTAACAAATATGGCTGCAATGCCTGCCACCAGGTGGGCGATGCAGGCGGCGCGGTCGGTCCGGCGCTGGATCGGGCCGGATTCCGGTTGAATGGCACGTGGGTGTTCCGGTGGATCAAGTACCCGCAATCCATGAAGCCCGATACGCGTATGCCCAACCTCGGTCTCAGCGACGAGGATGCCAAGGCTGTGACTATGTATCTGGCCACGTTGCGGGCGCCGAAGCCTGAGAAG
>JANOEZ010000011.1:0-1443 GCA_031413335.1 Nitrospirota bacterium | reverse complement strand
CGACTTTCAATGCATCTTCGAACGCCTGCTTCGCGGCCTGCATATCCCCTTCCATCTCCAGCACAAGGCCCAACTGATAATGAGCCACATCCGGCGACGAATACATCGGGTAGCTGACCGCTTTGCGAAAGGCGCGGATCGCCTCCTGCCGTCGGTTTTGTTTGACGAGCAGTTGCCCCAGGAAATTGTGCGCCTCTGGAAAGTCAGCATTGCTATCGATCGCTTCCCGAATCTCGGCTTCGGCTTCCGTGAACTTCTCCTGGGTGGCATAGATGAGCGCCACGTAATAGTGCGCGTTACTATGGCGGGGATTTTCCTTTAACGACTTTTGAAAGGAGACGTAGGCGGTCTGCTGGTCGTTGCTGAGGACGGCCACGCCTTCCTGATAGTAGCCGTCCGCCTTCTTCATGCTCTCCTCGGATACGCAGCCGGCCACGGCCAGCAGACCGAGACACAGACCGGCAGCGCCATGCGCCCACACCGACATCCGACGAACCAGACCCTGTTGCTTGAATGTCACAGTTATGCTCCTGTTAGATCCTCAAAGTGTGTCAATCGCTTGAATTCCCGGAACCGCGCCTCGATCTCTTTGTAATCGAGGACGCGCAGCCGGTCAAGACTAAAGGCTTCCACGGTAAAGGAGGCCATCACGCTACCGAAGATCACCGCCTGCCGGAACGCAGACTCGGACACGTTCCCGGTCGCCGCCAGATAGCCCACGAACCCGCCGGCAAACGTGTCGCCGGCCCCCGTGGGATCCTTCGCTTGCTCCAGCGGGAAGGCCGGAGCACCGAACGTCTGCTTGTGATTGAACATCAGCACCCCGAATTCCCCGCGCTTGACGATCAAATGCTTGGGCCCGCGGGCCAGGATCGTCTTGCCGACCTGCACCAGACTCGAATGGCCGCCCAGCGCCCGCGCCTCCGCGTCGTTCACGATCAGCACGTCTACTTGCTCCAGCACCTTCCAGAGCGCCTCGCGCTTGCGCTCGATCCAGAAATTCATCGTATCACAGGCGATCAGCGCCGGTCGCTTGACCTGGCGAAGCACGTCGAGCTGCAGTTCCGGATCGATGTTGCCCAGAAACAGCATGGACGGCGCCCGATGCGATTCCGGAATCTTCGGGCGGAAGGTCTCGAACACGTTCAGCTTCGTGTCCAGCGTGTGGGCCTCGTTCATCTGATACGTGTATTCGCCCTTCCACCGAAAGGTCTTGCCGGGTCGCCGCTCCAGCCCGGTCAGATCGATGCCGCGGCTCTTGAGAAACGTGACGTGCTTGTCAGGAAAATCCTCGCCCACGACCGCGAGCAGGTCCACGCTGGTGAAATAGCTCGCCGCCGTCGAAAAATAGGTGGCGGAGCCGCCCAACACGTCTTCCGCCTGACCGAACGGCGTCTGGACCGTATCCAACGCCACAGAACCGACGACCAAGAGCTTCCCCAT
>JANOEZ010000010.1:0-28804 GCA_031413335.1 Nitrospirota bacterium | reverse complement strand
GTCGGTCAACGTCAGCTGTCCTGCAGGCAAGAAGGCCTTCGGCGGTGGCGCCAACACGAGCGTCGCGACCACCGGAGGGCCGATGGTGTCGGTTCCGCCTGCGCTCGCCTCTGTCCTTCGAAGTGCAACTGCCGCAGCCGGACTGGGCCTCGGTCTTCCCCGAACTGACCGCTGCCTTGCAAACGCTCGCCGTCTGTGATACCAAAAAGCCCGTTCCATCGGCATAATCAGGCACTGTGCAAACACCGTTCAGCACCCAGCATTCGGCACTCACCACTGTGCGCATGGCGCTGGCCTGCGCGATCGTCGCCGTGTCCGCCTGCACGCCAGCCTCCTCCGACGAGCCCCGTGTCGTCGCCATGGTGAACAGCATGCCCATTACGCAGAGCGAGTTCGACGTCCGATGGGCCGAACTGCCGGAGTCCCGGCAGGCCCGTTACCAGCGCGAAGGCGGTCAGAAGAAATTTTTGGAGGACATGATCGCGCGGGAATTGCTGCTGCAGGAAGCGCGCCGCCTGGGCCTCGATCAGACGACGGAAATTCGCGAGAAGGTCCAGCGGTTCCAGGAACAGTTGACGCTGGACGAGTTGGTGCGGGACGTGGCGAAGCGGGACGTGCCGGTGACGCAGGACGAACTGGAAGACTATTACATGGCGCATTCGTCCGCCGTCCTGGCCACGGAACACATTCGCGCGGCGCAGATCATCGTCCCCACCGCCATGCAGGCGCTGGAGTTGAGAAAACAACTGGAGGGGGGGGCGGATTTCGCCAAGCTGGCGCAAAAGTTTTCGACCGATCAGGCGACGAAGTTCCGCGGGGGCGATCTGGGCCCGTACCGGAAGGGCGCCGCGCCGCCTGAGATTGAAGCCGCGATTCTCACGCAGAACCCGGGCGCCGTCAGCGAGCCGATCCAGGTGCCGGCGGGCTTCGCCCTGGTGAAGGTCACCAGCCGCGATCCCCTGGACGCCCGGAGCGCGCACGTCGCCCGCGAGCGGCTCCAGCAGGAGCTGGCTGCCGAGAAACGCCGCAAGCAATTCGAAGAATTTCTGGCGTCCCTGCGGAGCAAGGCTTCCATCCGCATGGAGAACGCCGCCCGGATCATTCCCGACGCTCCAGGCCATGTGCCCGGCGTACCCACCCCGTAGCGGTTGCAGCCATGACTCCACAGCCTGACGCAATGCCCGAGTTTCATCGCCGGTCGCCCCGGCCCGGCCCTCGTGTCGGCGCCGGCCTGCTGATGGGTGTCGTCCTGGCCGCCACGACCGCGCTGCCGCTGCCGACCGATGCGGCGGATCTCACGGACCGGATCGTCGCCGTCGTCAACAAGGAAGTGATCATGCTCTCCGAGCTCAAGACGGACATGGAGCCGGAGCGCAAGCGCCTGCAACAACAGCACCGCGGCGCCGAGCTCCGGAGCCGGCTGCAGCAGGCCGAGCACCGGGCCCTTTCTCGCATGATCGAGCGGCGGCTCCAGATGCAGCATGCGCGGACCAAGGGCATGGAGGCCTCCGAGGAGGATCTCCGGCGGACGGCAATGGACCTGGCCCAGCGGGGCACGCCGGTGAACCTCGACAATCCCAAGGAAAAGAATGCGCTCAAGGAGCAGTTGGTCCTCTTCACCCTCGAGAACCGGGAAGTCCGGACCGGCGTGATGGTGTCCGAGACCGACATCAAGCGCTTCTACGAGCGGCATTTGACGCTGTTCATGCTTCCCGAAGAATACCGGATCAGCCAGATCCTCCTGTTGCCCAGAAAAACCGAATCGCGGAAGGACCTTCGGGTGCGCGCGCGCGACGTCTACGGCCAGTTCAAAAAGGGCGGAGAATTCGACGACCTGGCGTTGCGCTACTCCGACGCGCCCGATGCAACCCGCGGCAGCGCCCTGGGCTTCATTCGTCAGGGCGAAATGGATCCCCCCATCGAGCGGGCCATCTCGGCGCTTCAGCCGGGGCAGGTCAGCGACCCAGTGGAAACAGCCGAGGGCATCCATATCATCCGCCTGGATGAAAAGAAGGCGGCGCAGTTTCGCCCGCTGGAAGAAGTCAAAAACGAGACGCAGGGAATCGTATTTCAGCAGAAAAGCGCGGACCGCTACCAGAGCTGGATGACCGACCTCAAGAGCAAAGCCTACATCGAAGTGAAGTTATAAGGACTGAGGGCCGAGTGCTGGGGACTGAGGCAGATGCTTCAGAAGTTCTCCGCCCCTCTCAGTCCTCATAACTCAGTCCTGAGATGCGGTGAGCATCTTCCTGATCGCCTGCCACAGTGCATCCCGTCCCTCGTGCGTCACGGACGAATAGGCCACCACATCGGCCTCCGCTGGAAGCCCGAATGTGTTGCGAAGCGCCGCGAGACTGCCCGCACGCTCGCTGCGCGAGAGCTTGTCCGACTTCGTCGCCACCAGCAGCACCGGGAGCCCGCTCCGGAGCAGCCAGTCGACGGCCTCCGCATCCTGGCGCTCCGTCCTGCGCGAATCGACCAGCAGCAGCACGCCCCGCAGGTCCTCGTGGCCGGTCAGGTACTGTTCGATCAACGGCTGCCAGCGGGCGCGGATGGTTTTGGACACCTTCGCGTACCCGTACCCGGGCAAATCCACCGCATGGAACTGCCGGATCGCCGGATCATCGGTCGTCACCCGAAACACGTTGATCAGTTGCGTCTTGCCAGGGGTGCGGCTCACCCGCGCGACCCCCTTCCGGCGCAGCAGTGAATTGATCAGCGAGGATTTCCCCACGTTGGACCGCCCGGCGAAGGCGACCGCGGGCATCCGGTCTTTTGGAAACTGGTCCGGTTGCTCGCAGCTCTTGATGAATTCGACGGAAAGAATTTTCATTTCGTTTCACACCTTACGTTTCACGTTTGACGTCCGTTTTGCTGTATCATCGGCTCATGGCGAAGTCAACTTTCCGCCGCATCATGCTCCGCATCGCGCTGGGCCTCGTGCTCCTGCTCGTCCTGCCGCCGGCCTGCCTGGCCCTCTACTGGTGGCTGACATTTCCGGACGTACCGCGCCTCGCGACGGCCAATCCGAAGACCACGGCACTGATCGAAGCGCGGCTGGCGGAGGCGCGCGCGACAGACCCGGATACCGAACCCAACCGTGTCTGGGTACCGCTGGCGGAGATCGCACCGGTGCTGCAGCACGCGGTGATCATCTCCGAGGACGCTTCTTTCTATTTTCACGAGGGATTCGATTGGGAGGGGATCAAAGAGGCGGCCTTGCGCGACCTCGCCGAAGGCAAGCTGCAGCGCGGCGGCAGCACGATCACGCAGCAATTGGCGAAGAATCTCTACCTGTCATCCGGCAAAACCCTGTTGCGCAAGGCCAATGAAGCGCTGATTGCCGACGCGCTCGAGCGGCATCTGACCAAGAAGCGCATCCTGGAGTTGTATTTGAACGTCGTCGAGTGGGGCCAGGGCGTCTACGGAGCCGAAGCCGCCGCCCGCCACCATTTCGGCAAGCACGCGGCCGATCTATCCCAGGAGGAAGCCGCGCTCCTGGCGGCCATGCTGCCCTCTCCCAGAGCCTATGACCCGCTGACGGTCACGCGGTATCTCTCTGTGCGCCAGCAGCAAATTCTCCGCTTGCTGAATGAACGCGAGGGCAAGCAATCGGTGACCGGCAACGATGGCGGGACACGGATCGTCCCGCACCAGCCGAAAGAGAACGGAACCCGGCCTGTCCCGCGTTCAACTCGCGAGACGAAATGAGCCGCGCGATCATTCCTTGGCGTCGCCAATCTCGCCATGGTCCTGCTCGCCGAAGATGGCGGACTCGTGCGCATAGTGCTTGAATTCGAGGAGATTGCTGGAAGGGTCTTCGAGGAAAAATGTCCGATGCTCCGTACGCTGGCCGGGAAAACGGTGGCGGGGCTCCTGATAAAACTTCAGGCCTTTTGCCTTCGCGCGATCCGCGAGCGCCTGCCAGTCCGTTTCGTTCGTGAACACCAATCCAAAATGGCGCGGGTAGATGCCCTTCTGCGCCACCGGCTCTTTCGTGAGATGCGCCACGATCTGATTGCCGGCCAATCCGAGAATCAGAGCGGAGTCCGACTCGCGCCCGAGCGTGCAGCCGAGCCCCTCCACGTAAAACTTCTTCGCCGCGTTGAGATCGGTGACCGGAAAAGCGAGGTGAAAAATAATGTGCGCCATCGTGTTCCTCATTCACCCGTGGCCGGAGCCGTTTTCGCGCCTTCGACAAACCCATAGAGTGCAATGC
This sequence comes from Nitrospirota bacterium, assembly GCA_031413335.1. GTDB lineage: Bacteria > Nitrospirota > Nitrospiria > Nitrospirales > Nitrospiraceae > 2-02-FULL-62-14. The sequence continues at coordinate 24,585 of JANOEZ010000010.1, read as the reverse complement.
CGGCGGCGATGTGCGGATCCAGAACCGATGCCGTATCGCGAATCAGCCATGCGGCGGCCATGACACTCGCAAACGCCGCGCGGCGGTCGGCCAAACCGTGCCTGGCGGCGGCGGCACGAAAGGTCGCACCGAGTCTGGATTGTGTCTCCAGAACGCTCCACTGCGGTCGATTCTCCCCGGGCGTGTCGTACGTCACCTTCGAGGGGTCGAGCGGAACCTTGAGCGCACCCAATACCCCGAACAACGCGCCAATGAGTTTGGGGCCCTGCTCGTTCGCAACATCGGACAACACCGCCGACCCTGGCGTGATTCCAGTCATCGGCAGATTGAACGACCGGAACAGGAAGGTTCCCGCCATACGCGCCGCTGCTGCGACCGCTGTTTCCGCATGGACTCCACGGTCGGATTGCAGCGGGCTGAGAATGGCCTGGTAGAATTCGTTCGCCGTCTCAACGTCATCCTGCGTCGTTGACCAGGGCTCAGATGTGCTCATGACTCTCCGCTCAATGTGATGCCGCGCTGTCTCGGTCCTCTGCGGCAGAGACTAATGATCTGATCTCATTTTGTCAAAGCTTCCGGGAAAAACCGGTCCGCAACGACCGGCTCGCCGGCACCGGCCCAATAACCGGCGGTCATGCGTGGAGTGGTATGGCGGATGGCGAAGCGGCCGTCCGGCGCAAGCACCAATGCGCCGGCAGAGCCTTTCACGCGGGAGATCAGTTTGCGCAGCACCTGACGGATTGCCATGGACGGACTGGCCCCGGCCTCCAGCCGGTCCACAATTTCCTTGGCGACCGCGATGCGGATGATGCTCTCCCCCAGGCCCGTCATGGACACGGCGCCGGCTTCGTCATCGGCATAGACGCCGCAGCCGATCAGCGGTGTATCGCCGACGCGTCCGGGCAGCATGAGCGCGATCCCGCCGGTCGAGGCGCCGGCGGCAACGTGGCCGCGCTTGTCGAGCGCCACGGCACCGACGGTTTCCAGGCCGAGGACATCAGTTTGCTTGAGCCTGGCAAATAATTTGAGAGTTTCGGCAGCCCACGGTTCTCTTTGACCAGCTGATTTGCGTTCGGCCCGGGACGCGGCACGCTGCGAACGGGTCGGAGGCAGCTGGCGCTCCAGCTTGAACCGCTGCGCGAAACGTGTGGCCGGCTCGCCGACCATCAGCACATGCACGGTTTCTTCCATGACGAGCCGCGCGGCGGTGATGGGATGGCGGATGCCTTGAATGGACGCGACGGCGCCGGCCCGCAACCTTCGTCCCTCCATGATGGAGGCATCCATGCGGCGCGCGCCGTCGAGTTGCAGTTTCGATCCGACACCGGCATTGAACAGACCGGAGGCCTCCAGCATGCGGATGGTCGCCTCCACGGCATCAAGCGCCGGAGCCCTGCGTTGCAAGAGTTGATAGCCGGCCCGCAAGGCGTCGGCTAGGCACTCACGCTGGTCGCCGGTCATGGGCCTGGTGCCGGCCCCGCCGTGGGCGAGGATAATGGGATGGTGCGTCATAAAGTCTGAAAGTCCAAAGTCATCATGTCTTCGGACATTAAGACTTTACGACTTTTTGACTTTCTGACTCACTAAAAATTTAATTGAGAAGGATGTCCTTGACCTTGCGGTAGGAGGGGTCCTGCATACGGTCGAGATCGCCCCGAACGAAGCCCAGGCCTGCCACGCAGAGTTCAAAGTTCTCGGAGAGCTTGACGAAGAGCGGGGTCTGCGTGCCGGAGCCTCCCTCGCAGCGGGCGACGATGCCATAGGAGCGTTTGCCGGTTTTGACGTAATCCACCAGGAAGTCCTGGTGATAGATCATGCTCGCGGACTTGAGCCGCTTGAGATATTCCGGGAAGAGGCCGGCCATGAACAGCGTGAAGTCACCGATGTGGCGATGCACGTCCTGCTCGCGGTCCAGCGACTGCGCCTCCAGCAGCACTTCGGATTCATACAGCAGCTCGACAGCGGTATCGAGACGTTTGCCGCGCTGGTTGCGGATCTTGAACAGCCGGTCGGTATGCACGAATTCGACGAGCAGGTTGGAGAGGTACTCGGTGACGTTCTGATCCGGCCAGCCCAAGGTCTCGAGAAAGCGCCGTTCGGTCAGGGAGCCGAACAGCCGGCGCAACGGGTGATGCTCAGGGATTCGCGTTTCCATCGCTCACCTCCCCGACCACGAAACAGTGCCCGGAGTATGCCAGCCTCTGCTCATCCTGGCAAGGGCAAGGGATCCTGTTCCTGTATCGGTCCCTTCAGAACGGACTTGACCGTTACCCCCGGCTGTCCAATACAAACGTCACCGGACCATCGTTGACCAGATCGATTTTCATATGCGCGCCGAAGACGCCCGTTTCCACGGTCAAATCCGTCGTCTGCCGCAATTGTTCGATGAACTGTTCGTACAGGCGCTGGGCCATCGCCGGATCAGCAGCCTGGTCGAAGCCGGGACGGCGCCCCTTGCGGGTGTCGCCCAGCAGGGTGAATTGCGAAATCGCCAGCACCCCGCCGCCGATCTCAGCCAGCGAACGGTTCATCTTGCCGGCCTCGTCGCTGAAAATCCTCAGCGCGGGAATCTTTTCGACCAGATACGCGAGGTCTGTTTCGGTATCGCCCTTGGCCACGCCAAGCAGGACGACGAGACCGGCGCGGATCTGCCCGACGATCCTGCCGTCCACTTCCACCGACGCGCGCGTCACGCGCTGGATCACGGCTTTCATGACAACCAGGCAATGGGCAATAGGTTATGGGCGAGAGGTAAGAATCCTGTCTTTCTGTTTTCTTGCCTATAACCCATTACCTATCACCTCGCGCCTCGCGTAAGCAGCGCCAGCGTGCCTTCCAGCTCCAACAGCTTTCGCTTGACCGCAAGGCCGCAGGCAAATCCACCGAGGGAGGCGTCGTGCGCCACCACCCGATGGCAGGGCACGATCAGCAGCACCGGATTGGCCCCCAGCGCGCTGCCCACCGCCCGTGCATACTGCTTTCCTCCGACCTTCGATGCAATCCACTGGTAGGATCGCGCGCGGCCGTAGGGAATCCGCAACGCGGCCTGCCAGACTTTTCTTTGAAACGACGTGCCACCGGAAAGATCGACCGGGAAGTCGAGCGTGCGGCGGCGGCCGGCTAGATAGGCGGCGATCTGGGTCCGCGCAGTGCGCACTGCCTGACGGGCGACGCGTGACGGACTGCCCTCGCCCTGCACCGCCCTCGTTCCCAGGGCCTGTTCGGCGGCGCGCCGCGAAGGTTTCGCGAGGACGATCGCGTTCACGCCCTTCGCGGTTCCCGCCACGCCCGCCCAGCCGAGCTTCGTTCGAAAAATGACGGACGTGAGCGGTACGGAGTGAGGAGTGATGTGACGGGAGCCTTTTTGGATGGATCGCTTCACGCCTTACTCCTTACGCCTCACTCCTCACTTTCCGTTTCACCATGCCCCACACGACATCCAATTCTTCCGACCGCAACAGCGCATGTACACCGACATAACCCGTGATGCTCAAACCGATGCCGACCGCCAGCATGATCGTCTTAGCGATCCACTCGCCCTCATGCGCCCACACCTCCGCGCCGGCAACCCAGACACAGGCCACGATGAGCGGCAGCGTCGCCAGCACCGTGCGCCACGCAGACCGCGCGATCGAGGCCCAGCCCACGCTGCCCAGTCGCCGATTCAACACGATGACCAGGATACCCACGTTCAGCATCGAGGCCAGCGCCGTCGCCAGCGCCAGGCCCGCGGCCTCCAGCCGGTCCATCAGCAGAATCGAAAAGGCCAGATTGGCCAGCACGGAGACGGCCGCCGCCTTTGCCGGGGTGACGGTATCCTGCATCGAGTAAAAGGCCGCGACGATGATCCGCACGCCGGCAAAAGCCCAGAGCCCGACCGCATAACAGAGGACGGCCGTCGCCGTGGCGACGGTGTCCGCCGCGGTGAACGAGCCGTGCTCGAAAAACAGGTGCACGATCGGCTGCCGCAGCAGGATCAGCCCCAGCATCGCGGGCAGGATGATGAAGACAATCATGCGCAGGCCGAAGGCCAGCGTGCTGCGTAATTCATCCAGCGCGCCGCGCGCCGCCTGCGCGGAGAGCGTCGGCAGAATCGCCGTGGCCAGCGCCACGCCGAAGATGCCGAGGGGAAATTGAATCAACCGCATCCCGTAAAACAGATAGGTCGGCCCGCCGGCAAAGAACGACGCCAGGATCGTGCTGACCGTGATGTTGATCTGCGTCACCGAGAGGCCCAGCAGCGACGGGACCATCAGCGTACCGATGCGTCTCACGCCGGGATGCCACGGCTGAAACCGCCAGCCGAACAGCATGCCGCGCAGCGCCAATCCCGGCACCTGCATCGCAAACTGCGCCGCGCCGCCGGCGACGACCCCGATCGCCACGCCGAGGATCGGCTCCGGAAAAGCCGGAGAAAGAAACAGCGCGCAGCCGATGATGAAGAGATTGAAAAAGACCGGCGAGAGCGCCGGTGCGGCGAACGCACGGAGCGAATTCAGAATGCCCATGGCCAGCGCCGCCAGGCTGATGAACAGCAGATAGGGAAACATGATCCGCGTCAGCATCGTCGTCATCGCCAATTTGTCGGGATGACCGTGGAAGCCTGGCGCCAGCAGCCAGACAATCCCCGGCGCAGCCAGGATGCCGAGGAGCGTGATGGCGATCACGATCGTGAGCAGCGTCGTGAAGACAGCGCTGGCCAGCTCCCAGGCGTCCTGCTTGGCGCGGAGCGTATGGTATTCGGTGAAGACCGGAATGAACGCCGAGGACATGGAGCCTTCGGCGAACAGTTCACGCAGGAGGTTTGGAACACGATAGGCGACGAAGAAGGCATCGGCCGCAGCCGTGGCCCCAAAGAGGCTCGCCAGCACCATGTCCCGAACGAAGCCGAGGATGCGGCTGGCGAAGGTCGCCAGGCCAATCACGCCGGCGGATCTGACGACGTGGTGATTCTCGCTGGGTTGCCGGCTGGGCGGATCCGGAGGGGGGATGGACTCAGGCATCGAGGCGGATTGTAGCGAAAGCGTGAAAGGGAGTCCACCGAGGAGCAGCTATGCTAGGATTGCGCGGTCACATGGCACCGCGCCCTTCACCGAGGAGGCTCCATGAAAGGTCTGGTCATTCTCCTGGTTCTCGCCGGCGCGCTCTATGTCGGCTACACGAAATTCTACAGGGCCGGCGCCGGGACCGACATCAGCGCCACGGCACCGCTGGGCACGGCCAAGGGGCTGGACCAGCACCTCGTGAAGCTGGGACTGGAAAAGCAGCCGCCGACCAGGCAATCCATCGCTCCGCTGGGCTTTGAGGCCACGGCCACAGAATATCTTGACCGCGGCATGACCGGTAAAACCGGCGGATTCACAGAATCGGTCGTGCTGTTCGTGGACGACCAGGGCGCCGTCCGCGCCCTGACCGGGATGTACATCCTGCCGGCCGACACACAGGTCATGCGAACCACCCCGGTCTCGAATTTTCTGGTGACTTATTGGAAACAGCTCGGCGGCGGCGAGCCGCAGTTTGCCCCGCGCACCACCGGCTCGCAAGCCAAAGTCTTCGGCCAGGCGATCTTTTCCCGGCAACAGCTTGTGGCCACGTTCGGCACGGGGCCGGTTCAAGGTGAATGGGTTAAGGAAGAGCCGATGGGAAATTTATTATTCTACACCAAATAGTACGCGGTCCGGATTAGAGCTCGTCTGCCAACCGCTTGCAAGCCGGCTGGATTTTTCAGCAACCGGATATCAGCCGTGGGTGGACTTGAAGACAAGGAACACCCTGTCGCCTGAGGTAAACGCAGCGACCAGCTTTCGAGGCTGATCGCCCAGAGCCTGGACTTCACAGACTTTTTCAATTCTACCCGTGAGCGTGGATTCAGGAGCGAGGGGAACACTCTCAAGATGAGTTTCTTCCATCGTTGCAAGCATGTCGCCTCCGGGTTATCAACCAGATCGTCTACGTAGTGGTCCGTACGCAAGAAGCCTGCCGATGCGATGCTCAGACGATGACGACGAATCCACAGATTCACAGATATCCACTGTCTGATTTGTTGAATTTCCGCCGACTTTGAAATCGCCAAAAACGTGACGCTGAAGGGCTGGGCATGCAGGGCACGAGACATTGTTCGTCTCTGAACAACGGTGGATAAAAAACAACAGGCTGAACTACGTAGAGTGTTGGCGCGTCAATTGGATGGCGGGATCGGACGGGGCTGGTTCATGCGAATGGCTTGCGCGCGAATTTCAAGCGGCTCGGCTTCCTTTTCCCGCTTCATCTGGCGCAGCAGCATGGCCTGCTCGTCGAGGCTGTTGGCCACGTCCCGATGGGCGGCGCCTTGGGCCTTTTCACGGATCGTTACAATCCGCCTCATGAACGGCTCCGCTTGGGCGAACTGCCCCTGGCTCGCATAGAGCTGCGCGAGATTTTTCAGCGTGAGCGCCAGCTCCAGATGGTCCGGACCAAAGACCTGTTCCTTGATGGCGACAGCCCGGACGAGCAGCGGTTCCGCATCGGCATACTGGCCGTGCCGGCGGTATAGCACGCCAAGATTGTTGAGCGTGGCGGCCACGTCCGCATGCGTTTCTCCGTAGACCACCTGGTAAATCTTCAGGGCCCGAAGATAGGCCGGCTCCGCCTCGGCATGCTTGTTCCGGGCCGCATAGGCCTGCGCCAAACCGCTGAGCGCCTGCGCAACACGAAGATCCTCCGGCCCGAATGACTCCGCTTTCACGACGGCGGCGGAAAAAATCCGTTCGGCGTCGCCGTAGCGGCCCTGCGCAGAGGCCTGCTGTCCGGCCGCCATGGCCTCTTCCCAGGAAGGCTGCGGGCAGCCGCAGAGCGCGGCCAGCAAGATTGCCAGTAGGCAGGCGCCGACACGGTTTTTTCTTCTGGTGTCCCCCATCTGAATCGCCTACGCTATGACCCCATGCCAGACGAGCCGATCCCCGCACCACCCCTGACCGTCCGCCAGCAATTGATGCAGCTGCTCACCGGCACGCAGCATTCATCTCAAGATCTGGCTGCATTAATCGGCGCGCCGGAACGACAGATCGAGGAGCACCTGGCCCATGTGGTCCGATCGCTGGCGAAGGATAAGACCCGACGGTTCCTGCTCGAGCCGTCGCGATGCCACGACTGCGGCTTCGTGTTCCGGGATCGCACCCGCCTGGCGACGCCCGGCCGCTGCCCGGCCTGCCACAGTGAAGCCATCGCCCCGCCCCGCTTCGGGATCGAGCTGCGCGGCTCCACACGCTGAGGGTGGAAGCAGAGCGCCGGCGTGCAACCGGCGCGGGATTACGTGCGCCCCGATCCCCGGAAGGCCAGCAGAAACCGGCGCAGGATCACCTGTTCCAGGCGCGAGGTGCGGTGCGCCGGCGTGGGAATCCTCAACAGGAGATTCACCCGTCCCGGTTCTGGAATCTGGATCGATACCCTCGGCTTGACCGACGGCACATCCATCCAGTTTTTTCCTTCCAACTCCTTCATATGCCGGGCGGCCTTATCAAGGAACGGCTGGCAGGCTTCGTCGGCGATGCTCAGCAGAATTTTTTCCGCCGCCTGCCAATCGTCCATCACGGCCAACGGGATCGTCATGGTGTGGACGATATATTCCTTCATGTACGTTTCGTTGATCAACGGATGGGCCAGCAGCAGGCTGTTGGGGAACACGATGGCGCGGCCGGAGTACTGGGACGTCACGTGGCCGGGGCCGATTTCTAAAATCGTCGTGGCCAGGAAGGTCTGGTCGATGACGTTGCCGCGCACGCCGTTGATCTCAATCCGGTCGCCGATGGTATACGCGTTGGCGCCGATGCGCAGCGCCGTGCCGCTGAGGCAAAGAATCAGTTCCTTGGTCGCCAGCACGACGGCGACGGCAATCGCCACCAACGAGACGGCGAAGGCCCTCAACTCATTGGCCAGGATAAAAAACAGCCCGAGGACGAAGATGAAGCCCAGGACGTTGCGAATTTGCACGACGAGCCGCCGCCGCACATCCAGCGGCACGCTCTCCCGCTCGACGATCGCGCGTAATAAGATAAACCGCAGGACCACCACAACGGCCAGCAGCGTCAGCGCGGCCAGCGCATGCGGCGTCACCTCCCTGAAAAACGGCAGCCATTCGTCAAGCAGAGCCTGCGTCACGAGTCTTTCCTCTCACGTTTATCCCGATCGTCGTCGTCCGTCCGCTCGTGTTTCCACCGGACGGTACACCAGAGCGCATAGCCCTGCGCGAGCAGGCCGGTCACGATCAGTCCCTGTGCGGTCTGCAACCAGCCCGATTCCGGCTGGTCCAGCCCCTGCATCCCCAGGATGAATCCGAGCGCGATCGCCACTACTCCGACCGACCGGGCGATCGTCGCACTCTGTTTCAGCTGCAGCGCGCGTTCCGTCATGCGAGTCTATTCGATGCCCTGCGACCGGAGATAGGCGACCAGCCGACGGTCCTCGCGGGCCGAGCGCAGAAACTTCATGCCGACCCCCTTGGCGCCGATCGAGCGGACCATCGCGGCCACTTCGATGGCTGGTTCCTGCTCGTTCACAAATAATTTCAAGTGAAAAATATCGTCCACTTTCACCGGCGCCGTCGTCTCGATCAGGCACCCGCCCAGTGAGACATTGATGAGCGTCCCCTCGCCCTTGATCCGGCCGCCCGAGAAAGCCAGGGACAGCCGGACCGGAACCCGTTCGTGCGTCCGTCGTTCCGAGACCGGAGGGTAGTGCCGCCCCAGCCGGAAGGCCAGGAACCGGTGACCGCAGGGCTGGCATCGGAAAGGCGAGACGAACAGCAGGCCCTGGAGCTGCTCGCTCAACGAGAGACACGGCACCCGGTGCACCGATTCCTTCCGGCACTCAGGGCACCGGAGTGCCGAGTTTTCTGATATGTCTTCGGCGGCCATACGGGGCGTCATTCTACCTAAGTGCTGCGCAGAAAGGCGAGCGAGACAGATGTTTTTTCGCCTGCTATACTCCTCGCGCATCGACCGGAGAGAGCCGCCGCGTGACATTCAAGATCGCCACCTACAACGTGAACTCGATCCGCAAGCGGATCGACACCGTCCTGGGATGGCTCGAGACGCACAGGCCCGATGTCCTCTGCGTGCAGGAAACCAAGGTCCAGGACGAGGACTTTCCGCTGCTTGCGCTCGAGCCGTCCGGCTACCACATCACGTTCCGCGGGATGAAAGCCTACAACGGCGTGGCCATCTTCAGTCGCGAGAAGCCCGCCTCCGTCGCCTACGGACTGGACGTCGGCAACGGCGACCCGGACGAGCCACGGCTGATCCGCGCCGTGATCCGTGGGATTCCGATCGTCAACACCTACATCCCACAGGGATTCGAAATCGATTCACCGAAATACCAGTACAAGCTGCAATGGTACAAGCGGCTCGGAAAGTATTTCGACCAGCACCTCTCGCCCAAGAAGCCGGCGATCTGGTGCGGTGACATGAACGTGGCGCCGGAGCCGATCGACGTCCACAGCCCGGACAAGCATCTGCGCCATGTCTGCTTTCACACCGACGTGCGCAAGGCCTACCACAACATCGTGGCGTGGGGGTTCGTGGACGTGTACCGCAAGCTCTATCCGGACAAGCAGCAGTTTACCTTCTGGGATTACCGCGCGCCAAGTTCGCTGGAAGCCAACAAGGGCTGGCGCATCGACCACATCATGGCGACCGCACCGCTGGCGGAGCAATGCGTCGCGGCAGACGTGGATGTCGAACCGCGCAGACAGCCCAATTCGTCGGATCACACCTTTCTCTGGGCGGAATTTTCCCTGTAACGCCCGTGTTTCTTTTTTCGCCGAATGCTATACTCCCCCTCCGCCGCATACTTCCGTGAAGAAAGGATCCTCATGAATAGGATGATGGCCGTGCTCGTTGTCTTGTCGGGGGTCGCGTTCGGCCTTGAGCCTGTCCCTGCGCTCGGTGCCGACACGCCGTCCAGCCAATCGTCCGGCCGCGAGCCCGCGCACCTGCATTACTCGCAAGGCGTCGGGTTGTTGTCGTCGGGCGATCTGCTGGGCGCCAAGGCGGAATTTCGGGAGGCGTTGCGCCTGCAGCCGGGTCTTGTCCAGGCCCGCTTCAGCCTCGGAACCGCGCTCTATCTCAGCGGCGACATCGACAGCGCGATCGACGCCTACCGCACGGTCATCCGTCAGCAGCCGGACCTGGCCCACGGGCATCTCAGCCTGGGTACGGCCTTGATGGTCACGCACGACTGGGCGGGCGCGCAAACCGCCCTGCAGACCGCCGTGAGCCTGCAACCGGACTCGGTGCCGGCGCACTATAACCTCGGCCTGGTTCGGGACCGGCTGGGCGATCGGCGCGGGGCCATCGAATCCTACCGGGAAGCATTACGGCTGAGACCAGACCATGCGGAGGCGCATTACCACCTGGGACTGGCCCTCAAACAGAACAAACAGGATAGTGAGTCCACAAAAGAATTTCTGGCCGCCGCTCAGGCCGGCGTGCCCCAGGCGCAATACCATGCGGGGGTCGCCTCGGCCTCCGGCACAGGCGTGGAGCGGAATCTGGCCGCCGCCATTTCCTGGTGGTTCCTCGCCGCCGATCAGGAAGTCCCGCAGGCCAAGGACGCGCTCGCCCAGTTGCGAAAGATGACCCTGCCGACGGACAAGCGGTCGGTCGGCGAAGCCCGCGTCGTACAAGACGCCTTCGCAGCATTCCGCCGTTCGCTCTGGCAACAGGTGTCCAATCTCAAGGGACGGGCTCCGGACGAGAGTGTCGGTGTGGGGCTTCTGCAGGCGGGGCGCGTCCGGGAGGCCGTGCCGGTGCTCCTCCATGAAGCGGCTGCCTTGAGCGAACAGGCGCAGGCGCAATTGGAGACTCTCTATGCCAGCGGCGTGGAAGGCCAGCTGGCTTCTCACGACCGACGGATTTTCGAGTACTTCAAAACCGCCGGTGATGAAGGACTACCCTATCCGCGCCTCATCCTGGCCCGCATCCATGCGCGGGGCCTCGGCGTGCCGCCGGACGCGAGCAAGGCGCTCGGTCTTCTTAAGGGAAATCCACGCGAGGATGCGCAGGCGCTCGCGAAGGAACTCTCGGCTTCGGCAAAGAACACTTCTCCGAAGAAACCGTAATTACGCTATTACGTCCACTTCATCGGGTTTGCAGCCATGAACAAACCTGCCCCCTGGCACTTCAGGAGCCAGGGGGCAGGTTTGTTTTAGTCAGTGGTCTTTTATATGGCGCCTATGCGAGTGCATAGGCGCCAAAGATCAGAATTATTGCACATCGGACGAATCTGTTTTAGGAGGAACAGCTCACGAGGATCTGCCGGCCCCAGTCGGGTGGCGGGGCGGCATAGGCATCCATGTCCGCCTGCTCTGCAAAGGGATCTGTGAGCAATCGTCGAAGGCGGTCGATTTCCGAATAGTCTTTCTGTTGGGCCCGCTCGATGGCCGTCTGCGCCAGATAGTTGCGGAGAATGTACTTGGGATTGACGCGGTTCATGCGCAGCCGGCGATCCTCGTCGTGGCCGGTCTCCGCCCTCAGCCGTTCCCGGTATCGTGCGGCCCAGCGGTCGAACCCGTCGCGATCCACGAAGAAGTCCCGCAACGCCTCATTCCTGTCTGTCTCGCCGCTCGTGAATTTCCCCAGCGCGCGAAAGCAGTTCGTGTAGTCCGCCTGGTTCATCGCCATCAATGCGAGCAGATCGCGGATCAGCGCGCCGTCCTCCGATGTCGATTTTTGCAATCCCAGCTTGCCCCGCATCAACTCCTGATAATGCGATGCGAAGACGGCTTCGTAGGCCGCCAGCGCCTCCTGTTCCTGCTGCGACGTGACCAGAGACGACAGCGCCTGGCCGAGGCAGCGCAGGTTGAAATAGCCGATGTCCGGCTGGTTTCGGAACGAGTACCGTCCGTGATGGTCTGAGTGGTTGCAGATGAACGATGGATCGTAGGCATCGAGAAACCCGTAGGGTCCGTAGTCGAGGGTGAGCCCGACGATGGACATGTTGTCGCTGTTCATGACGCCGTGCGCCCAGCCGACCGCCTGCCACTTCGCGATCAACTGCGCGGTGCGGACCGCGACCTCCTGAAAGAATCGCGGATACCGGTCGCCGGCCGCGGCCAGATGCGTGTAGAACCGGGCGATCACGTAGTCGGCGAGCTGCGTAACGTACTCCGGCTGCCGGCGGGCAAAGAACGCCTGAAAGGAGCCGAACCGCACGTGCGTGGGGGCCATCCGCAACAGCATCGCGCCGACTTCCGGACGTTCACGCAGGACTGCCTCATCCCCGGCGACGATGCAGAGCGAGCGGGTCGTCGGAATACCCAACCCGTGCATGGCTTCCCCGCAGAGATATTCCCGAATCGCGGAGCGCAACACGGCGCGGCCGTCGCCATCGCGTGAAAACGGCGTCTGCCCCGCGCCTTTCAGATGCAGGTCCCACTGCTCTCCGCGACTGTTGCGCACTTCGCCCAATAAGATCGCCCGTCCGTCCCCCAGCTGCCCCGCGTAGATACCGAACTGATGCCCCGAATAGAGCATCGCGATCGGCTCGCTGCCGGGGATGAGCAACTGCCCGCCGAACACGCCGGCGAACTCCGGCCGTTTGGCCTCGTCCGGATCCAGGTCCAGCAGCGCGGCCGCGTCCGGATTGAAGCTCACGAGATGAGGATTCGGCAGCGGCGTCGGCTCGACCCTGGCGTAGAACGCCTCCGGCAACCGCGCGTAGGTGTTGTCGAGGGGAAGCTCTTCCAACTTATGCAGTGTCGGCATGCGACATGATCGCACGGGGCTCCGCCGTCGTTCAACCGCCATCGGCTTCTCCGCGCGCCACGCGCTGAGACAACACAGGGTGCTTATGCTATAGTGGCTCCGGAGATCGGCCGACAAAAGGGGTGGCTCTCTTGCGACTTCTGGAACAGATCCTCGGCGCCGTTCTTCAAGCATTCCGCCTCGACACGGTCAAGCGACGCATCCTGGCCCTGGCCGTGCTCGCCACGCTCATCCCGACAGGCACCACGGGCTGGTTGCTCTACAGCCAGAACAAAACCGCCCTGACCGGAAAAATTCACGAGGAGCTCCGGGGCGCGTCCATCAACATTGCGCGCGAATTCGATCTCTGGCTCAAGGAACGCCTGTACGAATTGCGGGTGTTCTCGGGTTCCTATGAGCTGTCCGAAAACGTGGAGAAGGCGCTGCGGGGAAGCGGCACGCGCGCCCAGGTCCTGCGCCGCTCCCAGGACTACCTCAAATCGGTCCAAAACAAATTTTCGGATTACGAAGACCTGTTCGTCCTCGATATGACCGGTGCCGTGATCGTGGCCAGCGCCAAGCAGACGGCCCGCGTCTCGCTCCCGCCGGACTGGCAAAAGCAGGCCAGGCTCGATCAGCCGATCCTGACCGGCGTGCGCTGGGACGACAGCCTCGGCAAAACCGTCATGACCGTGGCCGTTCCGTTGAAAACCGCCAATGGCCGTTTCCTGGGCGTGTTGGCCACGACGCTCAACTTCGGCTCGATGGAAGCCGTGCTGCGTCAGTGGGCCCAGGGACAGACGCGGCATCTCTATATCGTGAAGGCCGATGGGACGCGCGTGCTCAGTTCCCTGCTCGAGCCGAAACCGGTGCTCACGACCAGGCTCCCGGAAGATGCCACGCGCACATTCTTCGGAGGAGAAACCGGCGAGCTCCACCGGATGACCTACGAGGACCTTGAGGTCCTGGCGGTGATGCAGCAGGTGCCCCGGCTGGGGTGGGGTGTCGTGGCGGAAAAAAATTATGAGGACGCCTATCGCGCGCTGGTGGCGATTCGCAACGTGGCCCTGGTCTCCACGGTCTGGCTGTTGCTGGGCGTCGGATTGCTCGCCTATCTGCTGTCGCTGACGATCATCGGCCCCCTGACCCGCCTGACGGACGGGGCGGCCCGGGTGGCGGGCGGGGATCTGTCGGTGGCCATCGCGTCCGATCCGCCGCGTGAAATCGGACGCCTGGCGACCATGTTCAACACGATGGTCTCCTATCTTCGTGAGGCACAGCAGGAACTGACGGCCGTGAACCTCGCGCTCAACGAGCGGAACCAGTCGCTGGAAACGATCTCCTCGACGGACCCCCTGACGGGCCTCCACAACCGCCGCCGCATGCTGGATGCGCTCAACGCGGAAATCGCGCGGCATGGGCGGCACGGACGCTCCTTCTCCATCACGATGGTGGATGTGGACCATTTCAAGAAATACAACGACTCGTACGGTCATCCTGCGGGCGATGCCTTATTGAAGAAAGTCGGAGAGATCTTGAAATCGTCGCTACGTACCAACGACTTCGCCGCGCGGTACGGGGGGGAGGAGTTTTTGATCCTGCTGCCCGACCAGGATCAAAAGGGAGCCGTGGAGGTTGCCGAGCGTATCCGTCATCGAATCGAGACGGAAACGGAGGATCCGGCCAACAAACGGAAGGCCGTCACCGCCAGCCTGGGCGTCGCGACGTTTCCGGAGTCCGGACGTACCGCCGACCCCCTGCTTGCCAACGCCGATGCCGCGCTCTACCGGGCCAAGAACAACGGTCGCAATCGCGTGCTGACGGCCAGCTCGTAGGCCGTCGCCACATCCCGTTCGTTACGGATTGGCGACCAGGTTGTAGAACATCCAGCCCCACCGGTCGCCCTCTCCCTTCACGCGAATCCACGAGCCCTTGTACGAAACCGCGGTCGGCGACGCGCCCCGCTCGACGGACCAGGCAACAGCAGCGTCGGCGGCAGGACGCTCGCGGACTTTCCCGGACGCGACAATCTTGATCGACAACGGCAGGGCGAGGAGCACCTCTCCGTCCACCGGCGTCAGTTTCTCGCGCCCCTGTGCATGGTCCTGGATGTCCTTCAGAATAGCCTTGACCTGATTGGTCGCGTAGAGCGTGCCGCTGAAATTTTCCTTCTTGAGCTCCTCGGCGCTCATTTTCATCAACGCATTCGCCCGGGCAATCTCAGGCCGCTTGTCCGAACCCGGCAGGGAATCTTTGAGCGTCTTCAGCGCCGTTTCCGCTTCGGCAAAATTGGACGCGGCTTCCGCTTTATTTTCCTGGCTCCGGAGCTTGGACTTGGTGCGGACCGTTTCCTGAATCGTGTCGTCGAGTTTCCGCTGCAGTTTCTGCGCCTGCGCGTCCTTCTCGGACAGCAGTGCCTGGAACCTGGCCAGCTTGACGTCGAACTCCGATGACGCGGACGATCGATTCGACGCGGCCGTGCCGGACTTGTCCGTCTGCTCGCTCTCGACCCTGTCCTGCAGCTCCCTCAATCGGGTCTTGATCTGATTGGTCAGATAGAGCGAGCCCCCGTAGTTTTCTTTTTTGAGTTCTTCCGCGCTGGTCTTCATAAACTGGACCACATGTCCATACTCCGGCCGCTTCTCCAGGCCCTGGACGGCACTCTTGAGCGTCTTCAGCGCCACTTCCGCCTCGGCGAGATTGGTGGCGGCTTCAGCGCGGCTTTCCTGGCTGGCGAGCTTGGCCTTGCTGCGCACGGTTTCCTGCATCGCCTCGTCCAGCTTCTTGTCCAGATTCTGAATCTGAGCGTCCCGCTCCAGCAGCAGGAGCAGTGGTTTGGCCAGTCGCTCATCCATTTCCGGTGTCATCACGAGCCGCTTCGGTGGCAGCGCCTTCTTGCGCGGCGGTTCCGGGGCAGGTTCGGGAGCCGCGATGGGAACGGGTTCTGGCGGAGGCGGCGGGGGTGGCGGGGGTGGCGTCGTACACGACGATAGCAGCAGGCCCAGCCCGATCAGCCCGCAGGCCGATGCGCGCACGCATTGCGCGAGACAGCTGTGTGCGGTGTCGGTCAGATCGTTCATACCTGCCTGTGGCGTCCCAAAGAGGATAGCATTCTAACTATTCTTCGTGGAGGATGCCAGATCGGATTTGCAGGAGCAGTTCCGTCACGCGGCAGGGGAATGAACGAGGAACAATGGGATCGATTGAGGCTCAGTCGATGACGCGCCGCCCGGGCAGGTATTCATCCGCCAGGATCTGGCAGGAACAGAAAAAAACACGCCGGTCGTCCGTCGTCACCCGCACGACTCGCGACTCGCAATCCGGGCAGAACGGCGGCAGGGCTTCGCGCTGGATGGTCCAGCGGCGAATGCTGATGCGGTCGATGGTGAGTTCGCGAGTCATGCGGGTGACACGCATCGGATACCCGTGCGGAAAACTTTACCGCGCCTCTCCGATGATGACGGAGCGCGCCCGTCTGCGTTCATTCGTGACGCCGTGTCGCTTTCGGACGGCGAGTGGAACCTGTTATACTGCCCGCTCGTTTCAGTTCCAGGAACGCCCATGGCCACCAGAACCCTGTTCGATAAAATCTGGGATGCGCACGTGGTCCGGACGGAACCGGACGGCACGACGCTGCTCTACGTCGATCGTCAGCTGGTCCACGAGGTCACCTCTCCGCAGGCCTTCGAGGGCTTGAAGCTGGCCGGGCGGAAGCCGCGGCGGCCCGGCGCGACGCTGGCCGTGCCCGATCACAACGTCCCGACGACGGATCGTAAATTGGGCATCGCCGATCCCATCAGCGCGAAACAGATCCGGACGCTGGAAGAAAACTGCCGGGACTTCGGCATCACCATCTTCGGGATGAACGATTCCCGGCAGGGCATCGTCCATGTGATCGGCCCGGAGCAGGGGTTCACGCTGCCGGGCATGACGATCGTCTGCGGCGATTCGCACACCTCCACCCACGGCGCGTTTGGCGCGCTGGCCTTCGGCATCGGCACGAGCGAAGTCGAGCACGTGCTGGCCACGCAATGCCTGGTCCAGAACAGACCCAGGACGATGGAGATTCGCGTGGAGGGAAAGTTGTCCGAGCGCTGCTCGGCCAAGGACGTGATCCTCGCGATCATCGGCAAAATCGGCACGGCGGGCGGCACGGGCTACGTGATCGAGTATACCGGATCGGTCATCCGCGCCCTGACCATGGAAGGTCGGATGACGTTGTGCAACATGTCCATCGAGGGCGGCGCCCGCGCAGGCATGGTCGCACCGGACGACACAACAGCGTCCTATATCAAAGGCCGCCCGATGGCGCCGGCCGGACATCTCTGGGAGCAGGCGGTCAAGGCCTGGCAGGCGCTCCCGACCGATGTCGGCGCCAAATACGACCAGACCGTTGAGTTGAAAGCCGAGCAGATCGCCCCTCAAGTCACTTGGGGAACCAGCCCCGGCATGGTCACCGGCGTGGACGGCACGGTGCCGGATCCGAAGGCCATGCCGGACGAGAAATCGAAGAATGCGACGGAGCGCGCGCTGGAATACATGGGCCTGAATCCGAATACGCCCATCACGCAGATCTGCATCGACAAGGTCTTCATCGGTTCCTGCACCAACTCGAGGATCGAGGATCTGCGCCTGGCCGCCAGTTTTGCGAAGGGCAGAAAAGTCGCGAAGAGCGTCCATGCGATGGTGGTGCCCGGCTCCGGGCTCGTCAAACAGCAGGCCGAGCAGGAGGGGCTCGACAAGATTTTCAAAGACGCGGGCTTCGAGTGGCGGGAGGCGGGCTGCAGCATGTGCCTCGCCATGAACGCCGACGTGCTCCAGCCGGGCGAGCGCTGCGCCTCCACGAGCAACCGCAACTTCGAGGGCCGCCAGGGCGCGGGTGGCCGCACGCATCTGGTGTCGCCGATCATAGCCGTCGCCGCCGCGGTGGAAGGCCACTTCGTCGACATCAGGAACTGGTCATGACCATGCAGCCCTTTACGACGCTCACCGGCCTCGTCGCTCCGCTCGATCGCGTCAACGTGGACACGGACCAGATCATCCCCAAACAGTTCCTGAAAACGATCAAGCGCACAGGCTTGAGCGAAGGCCTGTTCTATGACTGGCGACGGAAGAAAGACGGATCGCAAGATCCTGATTTTTTCCTGAACCAGCCACGTTACAAGAGCGCGGCCATCTTACTGACGCGCGACAACTTCGGTTGCGGGTCTTCCAGGGAACATGCTCCGTGGGCCCTGCTCGATCAGGGTTTTCGCTGCGTCATCGCACCGAGCTTCGCAGACATTTTCTATAACAATTGTTTTCAGAACGGCATTCTTCCGGTCGTGCTGAAAGCCGACGACGTCCAGGCGCTGTTCAAGGGAGCAATGAATGAAGGCTATCAACTGACCGTGGATCTCGCCGCGCAGACTGTCGCAGCGCCGGGCGGCGCACAATACCGTTTTGACATCGATCCGTTCCGGAAGGACTGCCTCTATAAAGGATTGGATGCCATCGGCCTCAGTCTCCAGCATGCTTCGGCCATCGCGGCCTACGAGAAGACACGCAAGACCGAAGCGCCCTGGTTGTTCACCGATCTTACGGCGCGCTGATCATCACCATGAACTGGCTCAAACTTTTTCTGCTCCCGAAGCTCAAGTGGGTTGCAGCGTTGCTGCTCCTCGCGGCCGCCGGATATCTGTTCTTCATCTTCAATTGGAGCTATTCGGACGGCGACCGGGCCGGGTATCTCCAGAAACTCTCGCGCAAGGGCTGGATCTGCAAGACCTACGAGGGCGAACTGGCCATGACCACCGTGCCCGGCGTAGCGCCGGTGATCTGGACGTTCAGCGTCAGAATATGGGATGACCTCCTCGCCTCCCAGATCAACGGCCTCTTGGGCAAGAAGGTTGTGGTGCACTACCGGGAGCTCCGCTATCTGCCCTCGACCTGTTTCGGCGAGACCAGTTATTTCGTGGACAGCGTGAAGGCGGCGGACTAGCGTTGTCTATGGATTCGAAGCCGACCGGTCCCTATTCCTTCCTCGGCGATCTCAGGCACGATCTCTTAGCCTCCGTCGTCGTCTTTCTCGTTGCGCTCCCCCTGTGCATGGGCATCGCGGTCGCCTCGGGCGCGCCGCCGGCCGCCGGCATCATCACCGGCATCATCGGCGGGCTGGTTGTGGGAGCGCTCGCCGGCTGTCCCCTGCAAGTCAGCGGCCCGGCCGCGGGCTTGAGCGTGATCGTCTGGCAATATATCCAAACCTACGGGATGGAGAAGCTGGGCATCATCATCCTGGCGGCCGGCGTCATTCAGATGAGCGCGGCCTGGCTGCAGTTAGGGCAGTGGTTCCGTGCCGTTTCCCCGGCAGTGATTCACGGCATGCTGTCCGGCATCGGCCTGATGATCCTCGCCAGCCAGTTTCACATTATGATCGACGACGCGCCGCGCGCCAACGGCCTCGAAAACATCCTCAGTATCCCGGCGGGGATCTGGAAAGCGGTCGCGCCGTCCGGCAACGGGCCCGCGCACCAGGAGGCGGCGGCAATCGGCGTGCTGACCATCGTGACGATTATGCTCTGGAACAAATTCATCCCGAAGAAGTTACAGGCCGTTCCTGGCGTGCTGATCGGCGTCGTGCTCGCAACCGTTGCGACGGTTTACTACGACTTGCCGATCAGCCACGTGAAGGTGCGCGACAATCTGCTGACCATCATCGAGCTTCCCAAACTCGAAAGCCTGACGCACCTGACGGATACGTCGCTGCTCTCGGCCGCGCTGGCCATAGCCTTCATCGCAAGCGTGGAAACCCTCTTGTCCGCGACCGCCGTGGACCAACTGCATTCCGGCCCGCGCACGCGCTACAACAAGGAACTGTTCTCCCAGGGCGTGGGCAACGCGCTGTGCGGTTTCCTGGGAGCCCTGCCGATGACCGGCGTGATCGTGCGCAGCTCGGCCAATGTCCAGGCCGGCGCGCACACGCGCGCCTCGGCCATCATCCACGGCGCCTGGCTGTTGCTCTTCGTCGCCTTCCTCCCCTTCGTGCTACGATTGATTCCCACCGCCTGCCTCGGCGCGATTCTCGTCTTCACCGGCTACAAGCTGATGAACATTGCGGTGATCAAGGAACTGAAGGTCTATGGGCGGAGCGAGGTGCTCATTTATATCGGCACGATGGGGGTGATCGTCGCCACCAATCTGCTCACCGGCGTGCTGGTAGGCGTCGGACTGGCCATCGGCAAGCTGCTCTACGCGACCCAGTATCTGGAAACCCGTCTCGATCAGGCCGACGGCGGCGGCACCGTCATCTACAACCTGCACTTTATGGGCATCGCCACCTTCGTCAGCCTGCCCAAGCTGGCCACCGCGCTGGAAGACATCCCGCCGGGGGTGGAGGTGCGGGTCCATTTCGAATCCCTGCGGCACATCGACCATGCCTGCTTGAATCTTCTGGAGTCCTGGAAAAAGCTGCACGAACAGAAGGGCGGGCACGTCACGGTTGACTGGGTCAAACTGAAGGCCAAGTCCTACCAGATCCGGGCCGGCAAACGGACGTCGATGAGCCGATGGTTCGATCGTGTGTGGCCGCGGTAAGCGTGGAAGAACGCGTATCTCGTCGTTCGCCCTTCGACATGACTCGGGGCCGTGAGCCTGTCGTCCGTGAAGCGTCGTTAGTGCGCGAGCACGGCCCGAAGAAACCCGCCCAGCTTCTCAAGCACTACGCCTGGAATCTCGTGTCCGCCCCGAAAGCCCACCCATTCGACCGACAGCCCCGCTTGAGTGAGCAGATCGCGCAATGACTCGGCCATGAAGGACGGAAGCAGTTGGTCCATGCTGCCGTGGCTCTGAAACACCTTCAGCCCTTTTCGCTTCGGCATCAGCGGCGTCCACTCATCCGCTGCCAGCAGGGTTCCGGACAACATGACCAAGCCAGCCAACGGTTTGCCGGTGTGCAACGCCACATCACAAGCCAGCATCGCGCCTTGCGAGAAACCGCCAAGAACGATCGGCTTCGCGCCGAGACGGCGCTCTAGTTCGTCGAGCAGCGCAATCACCTTGGTCCGCGCCTCAGCCAATCCCTCCGGGACCTTGCGTGAGAGATCGCGCGCGCGGCCAGCAGCGATCTCGCGCTGACGTTGTTCAAGATCCAGCATCCACCAGGCGCGGGAATCGCCGAAGCCCATCTGCAGAGATAGCGGCGCTTCGGGAAAGACGAAGCGCGTCCCGCGCGGTGCGGCAATTTCCTGCCCAAGCGGCACCAGGTCGTCGCCCGGCGCGCCCCACCCGTGCAGTAGGACAACGACCGGGCCGTCGCCGCCGCCTCGGCCATCCGTACCGCCGGTCAGACGAACTTTCAGCCCGCCGAGTTGTTCGACTTTCATTTCG
Organism: Nitrospirota bacterium; assembly: GCA_031413335.1. Lineage (GTDB taxonomy): Bacteria > Nitrospirota > Nitrospiria > Nitrospirales > Nitrospiraceae > 2-02-FULL-62-14. Next base: position 3,502 of record JANOEZ010000010.1, on the reverse strand, counting down.
CCAAACGATTGTACAAAGTGGCCCACATGAAACCAATGCCCCAGGCGCCGGCGAGGAGCGCGACAAGCTCGGCCAGCATGAGCAGCAGGTTCACATCCTTTGGCAGCAGCGAGGCGACGTCAGCGCCGAAAAACTGCGCATTGAAGAAGAAGGTGAAGAACGACGGCAGGAGAAACCGCAGGGCCCAGAGAAAGACGGTCAGCGCGGCGGTCGTGATGGCGATGGCGTTGGCAAAGGCGAGAGGGTTAAGCACGGGATTTTACCTCCGATAGACTTCGCGACGGTGGCCGATTTTAACCACCTCGACGACTCGTCGTTCATCATCGACGGCGTACACAATTCGGTAATCGCCTTGACGGACTCGATACCGATCCTGACCGGAGAGTTTTTCGTTTCCGACAGGACGAGGATTCTGAGTCAACTCTCGAATGCGATCGGTGATGCGGCGCATGTCCTCTTTGGGGACCTTCCGCAACTCACGCTCAGCCGACTTCTTGATGACGAGGCTATAGGAGCCCGTCACGCTTCAGGTCCTCGAGCACTTTCTCAAATGAACGAGACGGCTCCTTGCTCCGCTTCTCGAACGCCTCCAAGTCGAGTGCATCCTCTCTGAACGCCTCAAGCACGGCTGTGTTGACGAGTTCGGAAATGGACCGATCAGTCGTCGCGGCTTTGACCTTTAAGGCGCGATAGACCTTCGGCTTAAGATAGACCGTCGTTCTCGTATCGGTGGCCATCGGTGCCCCCTTTCCATGCATTACGCCATTCTAACGTTATGGCATTATAACATCGCGCGGCTTTCGCAAGGAAAGGCTTTGTTCATTAGCTATAATCGGGGCATGCGCTGGTTGCTTCTACTCTCGGGGCTGCTCATCGTACTGCCGGTTTCCGGTCAGCCGCAGGAGCCGCTCCAGCCCGGCGATCTCCCGCCTGAAATCGAAGTGCCCATCACGCAGATGCGGTTCGACTATGCGACCCGCATCGAAGGCCGCGTGCTGTACCTCGACACCTACGACGACGCGCTGTGGATCGAATGGCTCAGGGTCCACGACGGCCGCCAGTGGCTCTCGATATCGGACCAGCGGCAGTTCGTCGTCTATCCGGCAAGCCCCGAGATGTTCGCGATACTCAAGGCCTTCCCGAAAAGAACGATCATTCGCATGACCATCCAGCGCGATCGGGACGGCAAACGGCGGGTGCTGTTTTTGGAAGGAACCTGACGAGGGGAGTTCTTTTCACAGAGAACAGGTCCGTGTGGTCTCCTTCATTCTTTCCCAGTCAACGGCATCAAATTCCTCTCCCACACTATCCAGATCGTCAAGACCCATTATCGGTCCGAACAACGCGCTTTGCCGATCACTCCGCTGCGGGAGCCCAAAGTAGTAAAGGCCGAGTTGTTTGGTGAGCATCTTTCGCAGACGGGTCCTGAGCAATGTCCCGTTGGGGCGCTGGTTAAATGTGACCGGATTCATGCGGAACGTCGAGACAACGGCAAATCGTCCCTGTGTCCGATAGGCAAACGCAAACCGCCAGTTCTTGCTTCGAATGTACATGTCGTGGTCTGTGAGTCCGATAAACAACACCGACGGATCTCCGGCCAGATCGGGATAGAATTGCTTCACGAGTTCGACCGCTTCTTCTGCGATCAACTGTCTCCGCTCCCGATTGATGGCCACAGGTTCAACGGGGACGGACGATAAGACTTCCATCACCACACCGTACACCTGCCGGTAGTACGCGACCAGCTCAGGCAAGGACAGGGAGGAGAACGAGCCGATCGGAACAAGATAAATCGTGCAGACTTCCGGGGAGGGCTTGTTGTTGGACGCCGTTCCGTCCACGGACAGCGTGGCAAGACTGGCACAGGCGATCGACAACGCAAAGAACGCTCGGCGGGCCATGGTTCGATTCCCCCTTGAGGAATCGCGCAATCCTTCAACCTCTCGTCAGTTTCCTGTACCGGATCCGGTGCGGACGGTCGGCATCCTTCCCGAGGCGCTTCTTGCGGTCCGCTTCGTAGTCGGAGTAATTGCCCTCGTACCAGATGACTTTGCTGTCGCCCTCGAAAGCCAGGATGTGCGTGGCGACGCGGTCGAGGAACCAGCGGTCGTGGCTGCTCACGACGGCGCAGCCGCCGAATCTTTCCAGTCCTTCCTCCAGCGCGCGCAGCGTGTTCACATCCAGATCGTTCGTCGGCTCGTCCAGGATAATGAGATTGGCCCCTTCCTTGAGCATGCGGGCCAGGTGCACGCGGTTCCGCTCGCCGCCGGAAAGATCCTTGACCTTCTTCTGCTGGTCCGTCCCGCTGAAATTGAACCGCGAACAATAGGCCCGTCCATTGATCTCGACCTTGCCAAGCTTGATGATATCCTGGCCGCCTGAAATCACCTCGAACACGGTTTTCGTCGCGTCCAGCGTGCGGTCCTGATCCACGTAGCCGAGTGTGACCGTCTCGCCGATCCTGATGGAACCGCTGTCCGGCTTCTCCTTGCCGATGATCATGCGGAAGAGCGTCGTCTTGCCGGCGCCGTTGGGTCCGATCACGCCAACGATGCCGCCTTTGGGCAAATTAAAATTCAACTTCTCAAAGAGCAGCTTGTCGCCATAGGCTTTGGTGAGGTCCTTGGCTTCGACCACGATATCGCCCAGACGCGGGCCCGGCGGAATGTAAATTTCCAAATCCTCGGCGACCTTCTCGCCCTTCTGCTCCAGTAACTCCTCGTACTTGGTGACACGGGCCTTGCCCTTGGCCTGACGCGCCTTCGGCGTCATGCGAATCCATTCCAACTCGCGCTCGAGAGCCTTGGCCTTCTTCGCCTCGGCCTTTTCCTCCTTCGCCAGCCGTTCCTGCTTTTGCTGGAGCCAGGACGAATAGTTACCCTGGAAGGGAATGCCGTGGCCGCGGTCCAATTCCAGAATCCAGCCGGCGGCGTTGTCGAGAAAGTAGCGGTCGTGAGTGACGGCGATGACGGTGCCCTTGTATTGCTGGAGATGCTGCTCGAGCCACTGGACCGATTCGGCGTCGAGATGGTTGGTCGGCTCGTCGAGCAGCAGAATGTCAGGTTCCTGGATCATCAGGCGGCACAGGGCAACCCGCCGCTTCTCGCCGCCGGAGAGGACGTCGATCTTGGCATCAGGCGGTGGACAGCGCAGCGCATCCATCGCCAATTCAAGATGGTTCTCCAATTCCCAGCCGTTGGCCGCCTCGATTTTTTCCTGGAGCGAACTCTGTTTCTCCAGCAGCTTCTCCATTTCGTCCGGCGTGCAGTCGCCGAGCTTATTGCTGACGGCTTCGTATTCCTTCAGCATCGCGACAAGTTCCTTACAGCCTTCCTCGACGATCTCTTTGACCGTTTTTTTCTTGTCGAGCTGCGGTTCCTGCTCCAGCAGGCCGATCGTATAGCCCTTCGACATCGTCACTTCGCCGAGATAGTCCTTGTCTATGCCGGCGATAATTTTGAGCAGCGAGCTTTTGCCCGATCCGTTCAACCCCAGCACGCCG
>JANOEZ010000009.1:0-6459 GCA_031413335.1 Nitrospirota bacterium | reverse complement strand
CAGCCGGTGATGATCGTCGAGCAGGCGCAGCAATTGGGGACCGGCCATGCCGTGCAGCAGGCGCGGGATGTGTTCAGGCGGCTGGGGAAAGCACTCTCCACCTATGTGATTTTGAACGGCGATACGCCGCTGTTGCAGGCGGCGACGATGCAGGCTCTGTTACAACTTCATCTGGAAGAACGCGCGACGGTGACGTTGCTGACGGCGGCGGTGGACGATCCGGCCGGCTATGGCCGCGTGGTGCGCGCGAACGACGGGCACGTGCAGAAGATCGTTGAGGATCGGGATGCGACCGGCACGGAAAAACAGATTCGTGAAATCAACGTCGGTACCTATGTGATGGACGGCCCGTTTCTCTTCGAGGCGCTGGATAAATTGCAGCCGCGGAATGCGCAGGGGGAATACTACCTGACCGATGTCGTGGCGCTGGCAGTTGAGCGGGGATTGCGCGTGTCGGCGCTGGCGGTGAGCGAGGCCGAGGGGATGGGTATCAACACGAGGGAGCAGCTCGCGGCGGCGGAGCAGGCGATTCGCCGGCAGATCTGCGCGCATTGGATGCGGGAAGGCGTCACGCTGCGCAATCCCGCGACGACGTCGATCGATGCCGAGGTCGTGATCGGCCGGGATACGGTCATCCATTCCGAGGTCACGCTCGAAGGCAGGACAACGATCGGCGAGGATTGCATCGTGCGCTCGCACACGCGCATCAGCGACAGCACGCTCGGCCATCGGGTCGTCGTGCAGGACCATTGCGTGATCCGGGAATCGCGCCTGGAGGACGATGCGGCGATCGGACCCTTTGTGCATCTGCGCCCCGGCGCGGTGCTGCGCCGCGCGGCGAAGGTCGGTAATTTCGTCGAGATGAAGAAGGCCGAGCTGGGCGAAGGCTCCAAGGCCAATCATTTGAGCTATCTCGGCGACGCGACAATCGGCAAGGGCGTAAACATCGGCGCCGGGACGATCACGTGCAACTACGACGGCCATAAGAAACATGCAACGGTGATCGGGGACGACGTGTTTGTGGGGAGCGACGTGCAATTCGTCGCACCGGTGACGATCGGCAAGGGCGCGGTGATTGCGGCTGGAGCGACGATCACGGCGGACGTGCCGCCGGATACGCTGGCGATTGCGCGGGCGGCGCAGGTGAACCGTCCGGGCTGGGCTTCGCGCCAACGCGCGTTGCTGGCGGGCGGCACGGCGCAACCCAAGCGTCCGGTGAAAGCCGGCAAGAAGGGTAAAAAGTAAGCCATGTGCGGCATTGTCGGATACGTCGGGAATGAAAACGCCGTGCCCGTTCTACTGGACGGACTGAAGCGTCTCGAATACCGTGGCTACGATTCGGCCGGCGTCGCCGTGCTGCACAAGGGGAAAATCGACGTACGCCGCAGCGTCGGCAAGCTGGTGAATTTGAGCAAGGCGTTGGAGAAAGAGAAGCTCAGCGGTACGATTGGCATCGGGCATACCCGCTGGGCCACGCACGGCCGGCCGTCCGAGCAAAACGCGCATCCGCACCGCTCCGGGCCCTGCGTGCTCGTTCACAACGGCATCATCGAAAACTATCTGGCGCTCAAGCACCAGTTACAGAAAGAGGGCTACCGGTTCGAATCAGAAACCGATACCGAAGTCGTGGCGCATTTGATTGCCAAGCACATGCAGCACGGCAGGGCGTTCACCGAGGCCGTGTGCGCCGCCACGAAAGAGATTCACGGCAGCTATGCGATCGCGGCCCTGTGCGAACAGGAGCCGGGTCTGCTGGTCGCCGCCCGATCCGGCTGCCCACTGGTGGTCGGGCGGGCCGGCAAGGCAACGCTCGTGGCCTCCGACGTGATGGCGATGCTGGCGCATACGAAGCAGGTGACCTATCTGGAAGAGGGCGACCTTGCGGTCGTGACGGCGTCCAGCGTGAAGGTGATCGGGGCGTCCGGTCGAACGGTCAAGCGGCCTGTCACGAAAGTGACCTGGAATACGGAAGCAGCCGAAAAGGGCGGCTATCCGCACTTCATGCTCAAGGAGATTCACGAGCAGCCGCAGACGATTCTGGACACGATGCGCGGTCGTTACCTGTTCGAAGAGGGCGAGGCGGATCTGCCCGATATTGGATTGACGCCAGAGCAGTTTGCCGCGGTGGGCCGCGTGTGGATCGTCGCCTGCGGCACGTCCTGGCATGCCGGGCTCGTGGGGAAATATCTGCTCGAAGAGATGATCAAGACGCCGGTGCAGGTGGACATCGCCTCCGAGTTCCGCTATCGCGATCCCCTCGTCAAGAAGGAAGACCTGTTCATTACGATCTCGCAATCTGGAGAGACGGCGGATACGCTTGCGGCGGCGCGTGAGGCCCGAAGCAAGGGCGCACGGGTGCTCTCGATCGTCAACGTGGTCGGCAGCACGCTGGCGCGTGAGTCGGACGGCGTGCTCTACACCCATTGCGGGCCGGAAATCGGCGTGGCGTCCACCAAGGCGTTCACCGCCCAGCTCACGGCGCTCTATTTGCTGGCCCTGCACCTGGCGCGCGTGCGGGGCGTGCTCAATGCCAACGACGGCCGCGTCTGGCTGGAGCGGGTCGTGGCCTTGCCGCATCTGGTCGAAGAGATTCTCAAGCGCGAGAAAGACATCGCGGCCATTGCCAAACGGTACTACAAGAAGCGGAATTTCCTGTATCTCGGGCGCGGCGTGAATTACCCGATCGCGCTGGAAGGAGCGCTCAAGCTCAAGGAGGTCTCCTATATCCACGCCGAGGGCTACGCAGCAGGCGAGATGAAGCACGGTCCGATCGCGTTGATTGACAAGGATATGCCGGTGGTGGTGCTGGCCCCGCGCGACCGGCTCTATGAAAAGACGGTCAGCAACCTGATGGAAGTGAAGGCCCGCCACGCGCCGGTGATTGCGTTCGTGAGCGAAGGGGAGAAGGACCTCGGCAAGGTGGCGGACGCGGTCTTCACGATTCCAAAAGTGCCGGCGCTCTTGAGCCCGATCCTGTTCGCCGTCGCGCTGCAGTTGCTGGCCTATCACATCGCCGTGCTGCGCGGAACGGACGTGGATCAGCCGCGCAATCTGGCGAAGTCTGTGACCGTGGAGTAACGATGAAGATCAGCAAGAAGGATGTCGAGCAGGTGGCCAAGCTGGCGAGGCTTGAGATCACGGAAACCGAGAAAGAAGCCTTTACGCAGCAGCTCAGCGGCATCCTGACCTATGTCGAAAAGCTGAATCAGTTGAAGACGGCAGGCGTCGAGCCGACGGCGACGGTGCCAGGACAGACAAACGTGTTTCGGGAGGACGAGCCGCGGCCGTCGCTGCCGGTCGAGAAGGCGGTGGCCAATGCGCCTGAATCTGCAAACGGGTTTTTTGTGGTGCCGAAAATCATTGAGGAGCGATAGACGAACATGTTTCGACAGATGCTGCGGTCAAAAATTCATCGCGCGACGGTGACGGAGTCCTGCCTGGAGTACGAAGGCAGCCTGACGGTGGACGAAGACTTGCTGGATGCGGCGGGCATCCTGCCGTACGAGGCGATCGTCATTTCCAACCTGAACAACGGCGAACGGTTCATGACCTATGCGATGGCCGGCAAGCGCGGCGGCGGCGAGGTGGTGCTGAACGGCCCGACGGCCCGCAAGGGCGCCGTCGGCGACCAGGTCATCATCTTCTGCTACGAGTATTATGCCGAAGACGAGATCAAACGGCATGCGCCGAAGATCATTCGTGTGGACGGCAAAAATCGGATCGTCAACGGTGGTACGCCTCAGGCGGGCAACAAGTCCAAGGCGCGATGACGGGGCTCCACACACTCACCCTCGCAGATCTCCAGAAAAAATTCACCGCCGGTGAAGTGACTGCGTGTGATATCGTGCAGGCCTACACCCTCCGCATCAATCAGGTCGAACCGAAGGTCAAAGGTCAAAGCCTACATCACTCAGACCAGGGATGCGGCGATGACGCAGGCCGAGGCGCTGGATAAGAAGCTGAAGGGCTGGCGCCGCACCATGCCGCTCACGGGCATGCCGGTTGCCATCAAGGACAACATTTGCACCGAACAGGTGCTGACGACCTGCGCGTCGCGCATGCTCGGTAACTTCGTCCCACCCTACGATGCGACCGTGATCGCGCGCTTGCGCGGCCAGGACTATCTCCTGCTCGGCAAGACGAATCTGGACGAGTTTGCGATGGGCTCCTCGACAGAGAATTCCGCCTTCGGGCCGAGCCGCAATCCCTGGAACGTCAGCCACGTGCCGGGCGGATCGAGCGGCGGTTCCGCGGCGGCCGTGGCGGCGGACGAATGCGTGGCGGCGCTGGGTTCCGATACCGGCGGGTCTATTCGACAGCCGGCAGCCCTGTGCGGCGTGGTGGGATTGAAGCCGACCTATGGGCGTGTCTCTCGATTTGGCCTCATCGCATTTGCCTCGTCGCTCGATCAGATCGGGCCCATCACCAAAGACGTGACCGATGCCGCAATCATGCTGAACGTGATCGCCGCCCACGATCCACTCGATTCCACGTCTGCCAATCTGCCGGTGCCGGACTATACGAAGGCGCTCAAGAAGAAGGATCTCAAGAAGCTGAAAGTCGGCGTGCCGCAGGAATTTTTTGCGGCCGGGATTGATCCGGAAGTCGAGCAGGCCGTGCGGGCGGCGATCGAGGAGCTGAAGAATCTCGGCGGCCAGATCAAGGACGTCAGCCTGCCGACCACGGACTATGCGGTCGCCATTTATTATCTGATCGCCACGGCGGAGGCCAGCTCGAACCTCGCGCGCTATGATGGCGTCAAGTACGGCCTTCGCACGAAGCAAACGAAGGACCTACTGGATATGTACGTGAAGACCCGGCAGGAGGGATTTGGGCCGGAGGTGAAGCGGCGGATCATGCTCGGCACCTACGCCTTGAGCGCCGGCTACTACGACGCCTATTACGGCAAGGCTCAGGCGGCGCGGACGATGACGAAAAACGATTTTGATGAGGCGTTCAAGGAAGTGGACTTGATCGTGACACCGGTGACGCCCACGCCGGCCTTTAAGCTCGGCGAGAAGAGCGAGGATCCGCTGCAGATGTATCTCTCGGACATTTTCACGATCTCCGTAAACCTGGCCGGCCTGCCGGCGATTTCGATTCCCTGCGGGTTCAGCAAGGCGGGGCTGCCGATCGGTTTGCAGATCATCGGGCGGCCGTTTGAGGAAGAAACAATCTTGCGCGCGGCGCATGCGTACGAGCAGGCGACGGCCTGGCGCGCGAAGAAGCCGAACATTCGCTAGATGGAGGGGAACATGACCATGTTGGAAGTGGCCGCGCTGATCGTCGCGGTGGCCTTTGCCGCGCTGGTCGGGTTCATGGTGCCGGTGTTGCTGCAGGCCCGAAAGGCCGTCGCCGAGATGGAGCAGAGCCTGGTCCGCATCAACACCGAATTGCTGCCGCTGCTGAAGGAGATGCGGGTCACGATGGCCAATCTCAACGATCTGGTGGAGCAGACACGGGATGGTGTGGACCATGCGTCGGTCCTGCTGCATACGGCGGGGGACATCGGCGAATCGATACAGCAAGTCCATAACATGGTGCGTGGCACCGGGGGGTCGTTGCTCAGAAACGTCGTGAACATGGTGTTCGCAGGCATTCAGGCGGCGACCGCGGCATTCGGCGGGCGGGCCAAAGGGAATGGGGGATAGACCATGGCGGATGAGAAGGAATCATCCAGCGCGACGGTCGTGCTGGCGTTTCTGACCGGCGCGGCCATCGGCGCGATCGCGGCGCTCGTGCTGGCTCCTCAATCGGGCGAGGTCACGCAGCGGCAGGTGCGCGGCTTTGCTAAAAAAGCCGGCAAAGGATTGCGAAACATGACCGGGAAGTCGGAGGGCGTCTGGGACGATGTCATCGAGCAGGGACGTGAGTTTCTGAAGGACAAGCAGCCGATTCTGGCCGAGGCGTTCGAGGCGGGACGAAAAGCGATCAACCGCGAGCGCGACCGGGCGGCGGGAAAGAAGAAAAAATAGTGGCGACGTACGAAACCGTCATCGGACTTGAAGTCCATGCGCAGCTCAAGACGCAGTCGAAGATGTTCTGCGCCTGCGGGACGGTCTTCGGCCTGCCGGCCAATACGCAAACCTGTCCGATCTGTCTGGGCCTGCCGGGAACGTTGCCGGTGGTGAATAAGAAGGCGATTGAGATGGCGATCCGGGCCGGCCTGGCGCTCCACTGCACGATCAATACGAAAAACCGTTTCGCGCGGAAAAACTATTTCTATCCGGACCTGCCCAAGGGCTATCAGATTTCGCAATACGAATCGCCGATCTGCGAGAACGGCTGGGTGGAGGTTGCCGCCAGCAGCGGCGCGAAGAAAATCCGCATCAAGCGGGCGTCACTGGTCCTCGGCGAGGGGATGACGGGCATCACCGAGAACGCCTTCATCAACATCAAGGGGCGATCGAGCGCGATCACCGCCGACATCGAGGTGCCGAAAGCCGGCGCGAATGGCGT
>JANOEZ010000008.1:0-1020 GCA_031413335.1 Nitrospirota bacterium | reverse complement strand
CAGCGCGTAGGACTGCGCGCCCAGCTCGATCCTGGCCACATCCTTGAGGCGGATCATGGAGCCGTCGGGCAGGGCGCGGACGATGAGTTCCTCGAAGTCCTTCACCTCGGTGAGGCGGCCCTGCGTGATGACGGGGATCGTCAGTTCGGTACCTATCGGCGCCGGCTCCCGTCCGATGGTCCCGGCAGGATAATCCCGGTTCTGCTCGCGGACGATGCTCGCGATGTCCGTGGGCATCAGATTGAGTTGCGCCATCCGGATCGGGTTCAGGATCAGCCGCATCGCGTAGTTCTGCTGGCCGTAGACCATCGCTTCGCCCACACCATTCAGCCGCCGGAGCCGGTCCACCACGCGCAGCACGGCGTAATTGGACAGGAAGATCGTGTCGTGCGAGGGATCGCTGGAGCTGAGCGCCACGACCGCCACAAAGCTCGACGACACTTTTTTCACGCTGATTCCCTGGCGGACCACTTCGGGCGGGAGCTGTGGCTCAGCCAGTTTCTGCCGGTTCTGGGTCTGCATCAGCGCGATGTCCGCGTCCGTGCCGATCTCGAACGTGAGCTGGATCGCCATGTGCCCGTCGTTAGTGCTGGTGGAGCTGTAATAGAGGAGGTGGTCGATACCCGGCAGTTGCACTTCGATGGGGCGGGCGACCGAATCCGCGACGATCTCGGCGCTGGCGCCAGGGTAATCACCGTTGATCTCCACCACCGGCGGCGCGATATTCGGAAATTGCGCCACCGGCAACACCGACACCGACACCAACCCCGCAACGACGATGATGATGGAGACGACGGAGGCGAAGATCGGCTTGTCGATGAAGAACTGCGCGTTCACGAAGGCGGTCCTGGTTTGGCGCCGTTCGGCGGGCCCGGAGCGGTCGGCTGGGCGGCGGCGGTTCCGGCCGGCACCGGTTTGACCGGGGCGCCCGGCGCCAGCAGATGCAGCCCTTCCACCACAACACGCTCACCCTCGCGCAAGCCGCTCTCGATCAGCCACTGATTGCCCTGCCATCCGGTG
>JANOEZ010000007.1:0-6583 GCA_031413335.1 Nitrospirota bacterium | reverse complement strand
GCCATGAGCAAACGAGTCGGGAAGGAATGCCCCAACCGGTATTAGCCCGCCTGCTGCGCACCCGGCCGGAGGCGCCGCTTGGAATCGAGCGTGCAGCCGTCTTTCGAGAGATCCGTGAGCGTGCCTTCGTTCCCGTTGTCCCCACAGTCGAAGTTGACGGGAATCCGGACCGGCTGACGGGTGTTTGTCCGGCGCTCCTCCGGTCGTTCGGCGCCGCGACTCTCCGGATCTCTGGCGCGGAAACGATGCTGGCAGGATTGGCACTGAAAGGGAGCGAGCGAGATCAGCGCGCAGCCACGGTCCAGCAGGCCCGTGGCCTGGCGCCGGCTCACCACCATGCTGTCGCACTTCGGGCAGAGCATGACTAGCCCCCTACGTTCGAAAAGGAGGATACGGAATTTACGAAGCGGATGCCAGCACTTTCCTGATTGCGGCAGAGGTTTTGGCATCGAGGCCGGCTGCGCGCAACTGCTCGTCGGTGGCGGAGGCGATCTTGTCGAGGCTGCCGAATGTCCGGAGCAGCCGGTTCCGCCGGATCTCGCCGATGCCGATGATCCGGTCGAGCTTCGACGACACCAGCGCCTTGCCGCGCAGTTTGCGGTGATAGGTGATGGCGAAGCGGTGGGCTTCGTCCCTGATGCGTTGGAGCAGATGCGTGGCAGGCGACGTCGGCTTGAGGATGATCGGGTTCTTGCGCCCGGGCAGGAAGATCCGCTCTTCCTTGTCACCTTTGGCCTTGGCCAGGCCGATGATGGGCAGCCCGGTGCGGCCCGCGTCCTTGAGCCCGTCCATGGCGGCGGCCAGTTGGCCGAGCCCACCGTCGATCAACACGAGATCGGGAAGCGGCAGGTCCTCCGATTCCCCGTAGCGCCGCGTCACGGCCTCTTTCATGCTGGCAAAATCGTTCGCCCCGGTCACGGTCTTGATGCGGAACTTGCGATAGTCCGACTTTTTGGCCTGTCCCTCTTCCCACACGACGAAAGAGGCGACCGACTCGCTGCCCATCGTATTGGAAATATCGAAGCCTTCGATGCGGCGGGGAACCTTCTCCAGGCGGAGCAGCCTCTTGAGTTCTTCCGCAGCCTGGCGGCCCGTTTCTTCGTTTCTCAAATGATCCGTGAGGGCGGCAGCGGCGTTTTCCTCCGCCAGAAGAACTAGTTGATGCTTGACGCCTCGCTCCGGCGCCTTGACGGCCACCGGATGTCCCTTTTTCTCCGACAGCCAGGCCTCGATCAGTGCCGCTTCGGCCAGCGGGGCGGGCACCAGCAGCTCCTTCGGCGGGAGCCCATCCTTATTATAGAACTGTTCGATGGCCGACCGGACGAGTTCCTCATCGGGAACGTCGGCGGCATCGGGCCAGAAGAAATCCTTGCGGCCGATCAGCAGCCCGCCGCGCACGAACAGCATCTGGAGATCCGTCGCCGTGCCCTGCCGGGCCAGGCCGATCACGTCCTGATCCGTGGCCGTGATCTGAGCGATGCGCTGCTTTTCCAGTGTCCGCTCGATCTTGACAATCTGGTCCCGCAGCCGCGCCGCGTCTTCGAAGGCCTGCCGGTCGGCGGCGATGTGCATCTGCTCGCGCAGACCGTCGAGCAGTTCCGTGTCCCGTCCTTCCAGAAACTGCCGCACCTGGGTGACGATCCGGTGATAGTCGTCGCGGCTTTGGTTGCCGATGCAGGGAGCCATGCAGCGCTTGATCTCGAATTCGATGCAGGCCCGTTCCGCCGTGCCGTCGATCTCGATCTCGCAGGTAGCCAGCGGGAACACCTTGCGGATCACGTTGAGCGTGCTCTTGAGCGCGCTGCCGTCCGTGTAGGGGCCGTAGTACAGCGCGCCGTCCTTCTGGACCTTGCGCACGATCGACAGGCGGGGAAAATTTTCGCGCACGGGCAGGCGCAGATAGGGATACTGCTTGTCGTCGCGGAGGAGGATGTTGAACTTCGGCCGGTGCTGCTTGATCAGGTTGCTTTCGAGAATGAGCGCTTCGAGTTCTGAACGCGTAACGAGGGTTTCGATGTCTGCGATCTGGCTCAACAGCAGCCTGGTCTTGGGCGTCTGGTCGCCGCCTTTTTGGAAGTAAGACCGGACGCGGTGGGCCAGCACGGCCGCCTTGCCGACGTAGAGTACGTTGCCCGCAGCGTTCTTCATCAAGTAAACGCCAGGCTGCTCGGGCAGATGGTCGAGTTTGGACTGGAGGTTCTGATCTATTGATTGCGTGGCAGGCATGGAGGAATTGTACGGCCTGGGAGACCGGCCCGCAAGCACGGTTCTGGCGGTCTACACGATTGCGGTGCCGGGCGGGCGTTCGATGAGTTCGACCTCGTAGCCGTCCGGAGCGTCAATGAAGATGAACCGGCTGCCGGAGGAACTTCTTGTCGGACCGTCTGTGATCTTGATGCCCTGGGCGTTGAGCGCTTCGATCGTCTGGTCGAGATTGTCCACCTCGAAGGCCAGATGAACCAGGTCCTCCTGCACTTTCACCGGTCCACTCGGAGGAAAGCTGCACAGTTCGATCAATTCCTCGCTGTTTGGCACTTTCAGGAACGCCAGGTGCGAGCCGCGTGGCGAGACTTTGCGTTCCATGACCTCCAGGCCCAGCACGCCCGTGTAGAAATTGATCGTCTGATCCATATCACTGACCCGCATCCTGGTATGGAGGAGTTTTTTGACACGCATCGTGATCCTCTATGTACTCTTGGTGGGACCGACGGTTTTCCGCAGTAACATCTCTGCCGAACCGGGGATCAGAAAATTCGGCATCGGGCCGATCTCCTGGTAGCCGTTCTGTTTATAGAACTTCCTGGCTTCTGCATTGAAATCCGACACGCAGGCGAACAAATTCTTTGTACGTGCGAAGACCATGCTCTCAATGTGTTTTAGTAGAGCGCTTCCCAGCCCTTTGCTGCGGGCCGACGGCGCCACGACCAGCAGTTCCAGATAGTCACCCATCAGAAACTTTTGCCGCAGCAGCGCGAATCCTGTCACGGCGCCGCCTGATTCAATGACGAATCCCTCCCGCCCTGCCGGCAGCGGATCGAAGAATTTTCCCCAATCGGTATCGGTGTATCCCAGTTTCTTCCAGGGTTCGGAAGAAGCCAGCATCGCCACGATGGCGGCACGGTCTTCCGGTTTGTACGACCTGATGGTGTCGCTCATGGCTTTGCCTGCGGGATGCACGCGAGCAGCTCCGTCACGGTGACCGGCTTGAGCCCCTGTTTTGGCAAGAACTCCTGCGAAAGCGTTTCCACGACCTCGCGGGTATGCTTCCCTTTGCCGTTCGCGTGAAACACGATCATGCCGCCTCCGCGAGTGGAGGCCGCCAGGTGCGTCAGTATCTTTTCTGCCGGGAGCGACGGATCGGGATCGCCCGATACAACGTTCCAGAGGATCAACTGCAGGCCGAGCTTTCTGACCACTTCGATCGTCAGATCATTGAACTCGCCGTAGGGCGGACGGAACAACGGCGCGGTCAGTCCGTAGCGGGTTTTCACACGATTCACGGCAGTGATAATTTCCGCCCGCTGAGCTTCTTCATCCAGCGAGGCCAGGTGGGCATGGACCTGGCCGTGCGTGCCCATTTCAAAGAAGGGCACGGCCAGCAGTTTTTTTATTTCGCCATCGTGCTTGTCGATCCAACGGCCGGAGGCGAAGAAGGTGGCGGGGATCTTGTGTTCGATCAGGTAGTCGATGAGTTCGGCGTCATAGCCGGTTCCCTGCCGGACGGGGCAGAGATCGAACGTCAGGGCCACGGCCTGGCAGCTTGGCACGCCGCCCTTGACTACCTGCGCGGATCCGTTTCCCGTGAACAGCAGAAGTGCGATCAGGACAGCGAGCGCGGCATGAAGCGAACAGGCAGCCATGCCGGGATTATACCCGAACGGGCTACGATTTCTGAACGATCTGCAGCCGACGGACCACGGCTGCGCCGTAGAGGAAGAGCGAAGCCGAATAGTAGACCCACAACAGGAACATCACGACGACGAGCAGCGACCCATACATCCGGTCGTAGTAGACGACCACGTCCTGCACATTGGTGCTGAAGAAATGCTTGGCAATCTCCCACAGCAGGGCCAGTACCAGCCCGCCCCCCGCAGCCTGCTCCCACGTCGGGCGATTTTGAGGCAGGTAGCGGTAGATGCATGTCACGGTTATGAGAATAAACGCAAACGGCAGGACATAGCCAAGAAGAATCTGATTGGCGGTGACGGCCATGACGTCGATACCGCCCATCCGGGGCGCGTACGAGACGATCATGTCCGAGACCTGGGTGATCACGTACGACACGATCATCAGCGCCTGCACGAAACCCAGCAACGCCACGGACATCAGGGTCGAGATGAGCGCATTCCTCGTGCGCGCCGTTCCGAACACGACGTTGACGGCATAGTCCACTTCATAGAAGACCAGCCCGCTGAACCAGAGGAAGGCGAGCAGCCCGACCCAGCCCACGATCGGCTCGCCGGCCGCGTGCCGCACCTCCTCGGCCAGCGTGGCGCCCAGTCCCGGCAGGAATCCCTGGAAAAAATTGATGAGAAATTGGAACCAGACGATGTCCCGGTTGACGAAAAAGCTGATGGCGTAGAGGAGCAGGCCGATCATCGGGAAAAACGACAGCAGCGTGAAGAACGACAGGGAGGCTGCGAGGCTGAGGCAGCCCAGGCGCCGGAAATCGGCGAACGCGCCGAACAGCGCCTGAACGAAGATTGTAATTTTCCTCCAGAAGGCTTTTATGGAGCGAAACAACTTGTGCTGCTGAGCAGGGGTGAGTGGTGGGTGGTCAGTCAAAAAGAAAGTCCGAAGTGGTGTGCGCGTGGTGGTTCGTGGTCAGTGAAGCATGTACGGCACGTTTTCTCCGTTCACCGCAGCACCAGCACCGCCTGGGTGGCGAACGATACGAGAGGGTTGGGATAGAGGCCGAAGACCAGCACGCCGGCAAAGGCGCAGACCAGCGCAACGACCAGGGCCGGTGAGGTCACCAGCCGGGATTCGGCGCCTGCCGTTTCCGGTTCCCGCATATACATGACCATCACGACGCGCAGGTAGTAGTAGGCCGAGACGGCGGCGAACAGCACGCCGACGACCGCGAGCCAGGCCAGGTCGGCCTTCACCGCGGCCATGAAGAGATAGAACTTGCCGATGAATCCGGCGGTCGGCGGAATGCCGGCCAGGGACGCCATGAAGGCCAGCATCAGGAAGGCGGCCACCGGCTGCCGTTTGGCCAGCCCCGCGTAGTCCTCGATCTCGTCGCCTTCGACGCCGTTTTTCCGGAGCATGGCAATCACGGCGAACGCGCCCAACGTCATGAAGGCATAGATGGTCAGATAGAGCATGACGCTGGAAAGGCCGAACGTCTGCGCCTCCCGGCTCGCCGGCACGTAACCGGCCACCACGGCGCCGATGAGCGCGTAGCCGGCGTTGGCGATGCTCGAGTAGGCGAGCATCCGCTTGATGTTGGTCTGCACGATGGCCACGAGGTTGCCGAGCGCCAGCGTGGCGAGGCAGAGAATCAAAAACAGTACGTACCAGTTGGCCTTCAAGCCGCCCAGGCCCTCCAGGAAGACGCGCAGGAACGCGGCGAAGCTCGCGGCCTTCGATGCGACGGCCATGAAGGCCGTCACCGACGTCGGGGAGCCTTCGTAGACGTCCGGCGTCCACATGTGGAACGGCACGGCGGCGATTTTGAATCCGAATCCCACCGCCAGCAGGATCATGGCGAGGGCCAGCATCGGGTCGTCCAGGCCGCGGGCCGCCACGGCCGCGGCGATGGCGGAGAGACGGGTGCTGCCGGAGGCTCCGTAGAGCAGCGAGATGCCGTAGAGCAGCATGCCGGACGAGAAGGCGCCGAGGACGAAATATTTTGCCGCGGCCTCCAGCGAGCGGGCCTCGAACCGCTTGAAGCCGGCCAGGACATAGAGCGACAGCGACATCAGCTCCATGCCCAGGTAGATCGTGAGCAGGTCGGCGGCCGAGACCATCACCATCATGCCGGCCAGCGAGAGCAGGATGAAGCCGTAGTATTCGCCCAGGTTGATCCGCTCGGCTTTCAGATACGGGAGCGACAACAGAATCGTGAAGCTGGTGACGCCGTAGAGCAGCAATTTCCAGAAGCCGGAGAAGGGATCCAGGATGACGAGATCGCTGAAGGCCGACACTGTCGTGCCCATCCGTGACATCGTCAGGTGCGCGCAGGCGGCCAACGCGGCCACGCTCAGCCAGGCCAACCAGTCCTTGCGCGACGACGGCGTGATCGGATCCAGGGCCAGCACGAGGCAGGCCGCGCCGATCACGATCAGCTCGGGGAGAATGGCCAGAAGATCGGTCAAAGGGATCGTCATTCGTTACTCGTTATTCGCTCTCAGCGAGACTTGCGGGACGAGCGCGACTGGCGCGACTTGCCCGTCTCGCGCGTCACGCTTTTCGCGCATTTCTCGCCCGTCGCGCGTTTCATGCCGGGCGACTTCCAGTTCGCTCACATCCACGTGTTCGATCAGATTATTCACGCTTGCGTGCATTTTCACGAGCAACGGATTCGGATAGAAGCCGATCCAGAACACCAGCACCACCAGCGGCGCCATCGTCACCA
>JANOEZ010000006.1:0-1448 GCA_031413335.1 Nitrospirota bacterium | reverse complement strand
CTTCGATTTCCGTCGTGGCCAGTTCGGCCGCCAGCGCCGAGGGGCTTGAGAAGAGACCTCCTACCAGTACGAATGGAATGAATCTCTGCAGAATTTGACATGTCATGGCATGCTCCTGACTAGCGCAAAGTGTAACTGATCGGAAACTGGAACGTCACCCGGGGCTTGCCCAGTTCGTGCTTGAGCGGCAGGGGAGAGGCGCGCCGGATGGTTTCCATCGCCGCTTCGTCGAGCACGGCAAGCCCCGAGCTATGCACGACTTCCAGATTTTCCACCGTGCCGTCTTCCCTGACCACGAACTTCAACACGACTTTGCCCTGCCAGTTGTTCATTCTGGCCATCGGTGGATAACGCTTCAATTCTTCGATCCGGTCTCTGAGCGTTTCTGCCAGCCAGCCATAATCCCGCTGGGGAGCCGGCGAGGAACGGACCGGCATGGTCTGTACGCCTGTCGGCTGGCTTGTCGGTTGAGCCGGTTGGACTGGCGTTGCGGCTGCGGACGGCTGTTCCATGGTCGGCATGGGTGGCGTTTCAATGGGCTGTGCGGTGCGAGCGATGACTTGGGGCTCCGATCGAATCGGCTGAGGGGCGGCCTGGACAACCGGGGTTATGGTCCGCACTTCCCGCTGAACGACTTCCTGTACCGTTTGGACCACCGGCTGGGGCTGGGCAGGCCGTTTCGTTGGTGTCGGCGCCGACTCGAAGACCGAGACGTCCCATTTAAACGGCTCCGGCTGGGGAGCCAGGCGAAGATCCGTCATCAGGACAATGGCAAATCCCACCGCCGCGCCGTGGAACAGCAGCGAGAAGAGCCAGCTCAGAGCGTAGGCACTTGAGAATTGTACTGGGTGGGACATGACAGCCGTCACAGTTTCACCACTTCGAGACTGACCTGTCGGAACCCGAGCCCGCGCACTTCATCCACGATCTCAACGAACCGTTCCAGCAGCGTGACCCGGTCTGCGCGCACGACGACAAGCGATTCCCTCGGATGAGGCGCCATGGCATTTTTGAGCGTTTCTTTGGTGACCGACTGTTCATTCAAAAAGAGCTGCCCTTCCTTGGTCAAGGTGAGAATCAAGGGCACATCGCGCCGGTCGCCGGCTTCCTTGGCCTTGGCCAGGTCCACCGGAATCTGGCCCGTCGTGATGAACGTGGCCGTGGTCAACACGATCACCAGGAGCACCAGCATGACATCCACGAGGGGGATGACGTTGATCTGGTCGATTTCACGATCCATGCTGCACCTTGTAGGCGGCGATCAATTCCGCCACGCGCCGTCGCAGGACGTTGTTCATCACCACGCAGGGGATGGCCACGAGCAGGCCGACTGCTGTGGCTTTCAAGGCCAGGCTCAAGCCGATCATGATCGTGCTCACGGCCATCGTGCCGGACGTACCCATTGTATGGAAGGTGAGCATGATGCCCAGGACGGTGCCCAGGAGGCC
>JANOEZ010000005.1:0-3055 GCA_031413335.1 Nitrospirota bacterium | reverse complement strand
AATGCCCTCAATAAAAATCTGATCTCGACACCCGCCTGGGCCTTCATGGCCGAATTGGGCATGCTCGTCGGCTTTGGAGTGATTCTGATGACAGGCCTGACCCGGCTCAAAACCTTCTCTGCCGGCGTCGTCACGGCCATCCTCCTGGCCGGCTGCCTCGTGGGCACCACGCTGGCCTATGCCCGCCACGGCTATATGGTGACGGCGCTCTATCCCGGCCTGCTCCTGATCCTCGGCTTTGCCACGCATGGCGCGCGCCGCTTCCTGGTCACGACGAAGCAGCAGGAGATGGTCGTGGCCGACGGCATCGAATCGAACAAAATGCTGGGACTCTCCTTCCAGGGGCAGGGCATGCTGGACATGGCCTTCGAGAAATTCAAGAAATGCCCACTGGACGAGCCGGTCATGGACCTGCTCTACAACCTGGCAATGGATTTCGAGCGCAAGCGTATGTTCAACAAATCCGTCGCCGTCTATGAGCACATCGCGACTCAGAACCCGAGCTTCAAGGACATCAAGGAACGCACGGCCCGTCTCAAAGAAGCCGAAGCGACCACGACCTTCGGAAGCAGCCTCAAGCGCACCAGCGCGGAAGGCACGGTCATCGTCACCGGCGGCGCCGCGCGCCCGACGCTCGGCCGCTACGAAATTGAAAAAGAACTCGGCCGCGGCGCGATGGGCACGGTGTTCCTCGGCAAGGACCCGAAAATCAACCGGTTCGTCGCCATCAAAACCCTGCGCCTGGATGAAGTGGACGCGGAAATGGTCGCCGAAGTGAAGGAGCGGTTTTTCCGCGAAGCCGAGTCCGCCGGGCGCCTGAATCATCCACACATCGTGACCATCCACGACGCGGGGGAGGAACAGGAGTTGGGCTATATCGCGATGGAAGTGCTGGATGGCAAGGACCTGAAAGAATGGTGCCGCAAGGACACGCTCCTGCCCGTGAAACAGGTCCTGGAAATCGTCGCCGATGTGGCGGAGGCGCTCGACTACGCCCACAGTCAGGATGTTGTCCACCGGGACATCAAACCCGCCAACATCATGATGCTGAAGGACGGCACCGTGAAGGTCACGGACTTCGGCATCGCCCGGATCACCACCTCGTCGAAAACCCAGACCGGCGTGCTGCTGGGCACCCCCAGCTACATGTCACCTGAACAGATCACCAGCACCAAAGTAGACGGCCGCGCCGACATCTTTTCACTGGGTGTCGTATTGTTCGAAATGCTGGCAGGCGAAAAACCATTTCAATCCGACAATGCGGCCACGCTCATGTTCCAAATCGCCAAGGAGCCGCACCCCTCCGTTCTCAAGGTCCGCCCCGATCTGCCGGCAGCGTGTGAAGCCATCATCGACAAGGCCCTGCAGAAGGATGCGGCCCAGCGGTACCAGCGGGCGGCAGAGATGGCCCAGGCATTACGGACTTGCGCTCAGGGCCTCACCTAAGTACACTACGGGCAATCCAAGGAGAAGCGGATGCCTAAACTGATCCTCAAAGCGCACGGCGCCGTCGTCAAAGAAATCAAGCTGGACAAGTCTCGCCTGACGATCGGCCGCAAGCCGGATAACGACATCGTCCTGGACGACCAGTCCGCCTCCGGGCATCACCTGCGCATCATCCAAATCCAATCGGTCTTTTTTGTCGAAGATGCGGGCAGCAGCAACGGCACATTTGTGAACGGCAAAAAGACCGATCGGAAGCAGCTCGTCAGCGGCGACCAGGTCACAATCGGCCAGCATACCCTGCTCTATCAGGAAGACACCGCGCACGCCGTCACACCATCTGCTCCCAAGGCGGCCTTCGATGCCGACAAAACCGTGGTCATGACGCCGGAACTCCAGCGCGAATTGCTGAAGGCGCAGGGCGGCAAAGCGGCGGCTGCCGCTCAAACCAAGCAGGTCATTGTCCTCACTGTTGTGGCCGGCACGACGGACCAGAAGGAATACAAACTCACCGGTCCGGTATGCATTATCGGCTCGCAGGACAACGCCACCGTCAAAATCGCCGGTTGGTTTGCCCCGAAACGAGCCGCACTGCTGAACCGCCAGGGTGGAGGCTATGCGGTCACCATGTCTGAGGAAGGCAAGAAAGTGCTGGTGAATGGCAATGCCATCCAGGGTTCCATGGCCCTCAAGGAAGGCGACCTGATCGAAGTGGCCGGCGTGACGCTGCAGTATTCGACGAAAGAGGAATAGCTCCGCGATTGCGTGTTCCCTTGTTCCCCACCTTCAGGATCCCCGCTTCCCCGCACGTCTGATACACTGTGAGCATGTATCGGACACGCGTCGCTCTGATTCTGACGGCCACCACTCTTTTCATTTCCTCCGGTTGCCAAACCACAGACCGGGCGCTCACCACGGCAGAAAAGGCCGTCGTCAGCCCGACAATCAGGACCGTCGTCGGGGTTGCGGCCGGTAAATCTCCCGAGACCGTGATCAGGAAACGCCTGGAAAGCTACGCGCACAATCCCGTGCGGCTGATCAAGGATCTTCGCCAGGCGCAACGGGACTATGAGGCCTTGAAAAATGCCCTGACCGGCAAGGTGAGCAAAACCTGGGGCAAAAAGGACGTGCAGCTCCCCGACCGCACCCACTATGTGAAATATACCCAGAACTATAAAAGCCGGGCGATCGTGGACTTCGACAAGGGCGACATTCTCGTGGAGACGCTGGACGCCAAAGATCCACAAGGCAGTCTGCACAATGCGATCGTGACCACCCTGCTCACGCCGGACGATCCCCGCTCCGTGGATCTTTTTTCCGACAAGGGCGTCACACTCACGAGCGACAAGGCCCCCTACCTCCTGGGGCTGGTCCAGGACCAGCAGGGCCAGTCCATCCGCACGCCTGCCGAAGCGGAACGATTTGCGGACTACCTGATCAAAAGCAAGTCGAGCACACGGACGATCACGCAGGATGGCGGCTCCAAAACCGCCCATACCGTCACGATGGACATGGTGCCGAACTTCGCCAACAAGCAGGCGGAAAAATACCGGCCACAAGTCAGCCGGTTCGCAGAGCAGTACAAGGTCAGTCCCAATCTAGTCTTCGCAAT
>JANOEZ010000004.1:0-1133 GCA_031413335.1 Nitrospirota bacterium | reverse complement strand
TGAGCATGATGCCCAGGACGGTGCCCAGGAGGCCGATGTATGGGGCATTGGCTGCCACCGTGCCGATGATGACCAGCCGCTTGGTCAGCGCAATCTCGAACTCCTGCTGGCTTGGAAACCGGCGAACGTCCACACGACGATAAAACAGCCATCGCTCCACGGCAATGGCGACGGACCAAATGCTCAGGACCAGGAGGAGCCCGATGACTCCGTAATCGATGGCTTCTTTCATGACATCCATACGTGAACGACCTCGAATCGCCTCGCGAGTTTAATAAATGAATTTGATAAGCAGTATCAATAGCAAAATCTAGCGGGTACTGTCAAGAGTAATGTTGACCTGAAAATGACTGTCTGGCGACGATCATGGCCTGTGGTTTGGCTGTGTGCCTGCGATGCTACGGATGCAGGCCGCGCTCGAAGAGGACAGTGTGGGTGGCGCTCAATTGTAATTGGACGGGCGTGCCGACTGGATAGACGGTGGTCGAGGGTTCACTGCTGTGCACGACCTGACCTGAAGGCAGGCCGACCGTGTAGAGGTTTTCGGAGCCCCTGAATTGCCGGGCCACAATATGCGCAAAGCTTTTTTCAGCAGGCACGATGTGGATGTCGTCCGGCCGGATCATCACCACCACCTGCGCACCGCTTGGGTGACCGGTCTGGTTTGGAAATATCCCAATCTCGGTTTGGACCGTCCCGTGTTCGATCGTGCCCGGGACGAAGTCCGCCTGGCCGACGAAGTCCGCCACAAACGGCGTGGACGGCGTGTGGTACACCGCTTCCGGTGTGTCGAGCTGCTCGAGCCGCCCGTTGTTCAGTACGGCAATCCGGTCGGCCATGGCAAAGGCTTCGTCGTGATCGTGGGTGACGAGGACCGCGGTCGTTTTGGTCCGTCGCAGCAGATCGTGGAGGTCTTCCCGCATCTTGCCGGCCATGTCCGGGTCGAGATTGCTAAAAGGCTCATCCAGCAGGAGCACGGCCGGTTTTTGCACCAGCGCCCGGGCCAGCGCCACGCGCTGCTGCTGCCCGCCGGACAGCTCGTGGGGGTAGCGCGCAGTCAGATCAGTCAGTCCGACCCTCTCCAGTATCAGGCGCACTTGTGCGGCGCGTTCGCTGGAAGAAAGATGTTGAAG
>JANOEZ010000003.1:0-2247 GCA_031413335.1 Nitrospirota bacterium | reverse complement strand
TGAAAAGTCTCTCCCGCCGGTCCCAACGGGCTCTGTCCTAGACGGTCAGAGCTACAAAAGAGGTCATTATCCGCTTGACAAGTTTTGGCGCACCTCATATAATTCAGTGTTTCTAAAAATAAATCTATTGCCGCCCTGAGTCAGCCACCCGGTTTCTGGGTGCCAGAAGACCGGTTTGCTGTGTTCGGGGTGGTCTGTTTTTCTGTCGAATTTATTACTGTGTCGGGTGCTGGTGTCGGCGGGCAGGTACCCAAGTGGCCAACGGGGGCAGACTGTAAATCTGCTGGCTTATGTCTTCCAAGGTTCGAATCCTTGCCTGCCCACCAAACCGTGCGTGCGCGCACCGGCTAGTCCGTGATGGTGTGAGCCGGATGAACTCGCAGCTTGGTTGGGGCGAAGGAAAAACCGGGCGGGCGTAGCTCAGTGGTAGAGTTCCAGCCTTCCAAGCTGGCTGTCGTGGGTTCAAATCCCATCGCCCGCTCCATCTTGGAAGACGTGAAACGAGTGGGACCATGGGTGGTCGGCTGACGTGTCACCGTTCACGTTATGACGGTTTGCCGGGCGGTGGCCCACGTAGCTCAGTTGGCAGAGCACGTCCTTGGTAAGGACGAGGTCACGCGTTCGATCCGCGTCGTGGGCTCCAGACCGTCTTGATGTGATTTGAGTGTGGTTGTGAGTGAACGAGTTGAGCGAGACTTAACCTAGGAGAGCGCTATGGCGAAGGGCAAGTACGAGCGGCGCAAGCCGCATGTGAACGTGGGGACGATCGGGCACGTGGACCACGGCAAGACGACGCTGACCTCGGCGTTGACGAAGATTTGTGCGGACAAGGGCATGGCGACCTTCATCAGCTACGACCAGGTGGCCAAGGCCAGCGAGAGCCAGGGCCGGCGCGATGCCACGAAGATCATGACGATCGCCATCAGCCACGTGGAATACGAGACCGAGAAGCGCCACTATGCCCACGTGGACTGTCCGGGCCACGCCGACTACGTCAAGAACATGATCACCGGGGCGGCCCAGATGGACGGGGCGATCCTGGTGGTGAGCGCCGCCGACGGCCCCATGCCCCAGACCCGGGAGCATATCCTGCTGGCCCGCCAGGTGGGCGTTCCCTACGTGGTGGTGTTTCTGAACAAGGCTGACAAGGTGGATGACAAGGAGCTCTTGGAGCTGGTGGAGCTGGAAGTCCGGGAATTACTCACCAAGTACGACTTTCCGGGGGACAAGACCCCCATCATCACGGGCTCGGCCACCAAGGCCCTGGAGGGCGATCAGAGCCCCCTCGGGGTGCCGGCCATCCTGAAACTCCTGGAGGCCGTCGATACCTATATTCCGACCCCCCAGCGGGCGATCGACAAGCCCTTTCTGATGCCCATTGAAGACGTCTTCACGATCAGCGGCCGCGGCACGGTGGTGACGGGGCGGTGCGAGCGGGGCATCGTCAAGGTGGGCGATGAAATTGAAATCGTGGGCTTCCGGGCCACCCAGACCACGGTGGTCACCGGCGTCGAGATGTTTCGCAAAGTGCTCGACGAGGGGCAGGCGGGCGACAACATCGGCGTGCTCCTGCGGGGGACGAAGAAGGAAGATGTGGAGCGGGGGATGGTGCTGTCGAAGCCCAAGAGCATCACGCCGCATACGAAGTTCAAGGCGGAGATCTACGTGCTGACGAAGGAGGAGGGCGGCCGTCATACGCCGTTCTTCAACGGCTACCGGCCGCAGTTCTACTTTAGGACCACGGACGTGACAGGGGTGGTGCAGCTCAATCCGGGGATGGAGATGGTGATGCCGGGGGACAACGTGGCGGTGACGGCCGAGTTGATCAGCCCCATTGCCATGGATCAGGGCCTGCGCTTTGCCGTGCGCGAGGGCGGCAAGACCGTCGGCTCCGGCGTCGTCTCCCAAATCCTGGCGTAATCACGAACCGGTAATCTCGAGCGAGAAGCGAGGCATCAGACATGCGGGACATTATTTCGATGGCGTGTACGATCTGCTAGCAGCGGAACTACTCGACCACGAAGAATAAAAAGAACGATCCCGATCGGATCGAGAAAAATAAGTACTGCCGGTTTTGCCGGAAGCACCAGCCTCATAAAGAGGTCAAGTAGTCGGGGGCAGGGGAACCGGCAGATCGGTTTGCGCCGGTTGGAACCATGAGGAGAGGACTAGGGGCATGGTGTTAATGGTAGCACATCGGTCTCCAAAACCGAGAGTCTGGGTTCAAATCCTAGTGCCCCTGCCACG
>JANOEZ010000002.1:0-1874 GCA_031413335.1 Nitrospirota bacterium | reverse complement strand
CCATGAATTAACAGTATGCACAAAAAGCCCGGCCAGCGCGGCCGCAGTACGCGAGGACCCCGACGCTTACTTTTGCTGTGTACGTTGAGGGGGACGAGCGACCGAGAACAAAGCTGGGGCCTTTTTCAGCATCCTGAACGGGGGCACGCCAAGAGTTTCAAGCACAAACACCTGCTCGGCATCGCGCCGCTTTCGGCTGAAGAGATCATGCTGATCCTGGAAACGGCTGACTCCTTCAAAGAAGTCAGCGGACGCGAGATCAAGAAGGTGCCGGCGCTCCGCGGCAAGACGGTCGTCAATCTCTTCTTCGAGCCCAGCACCAGAACGCGCACCTCGTTCGAGTTGGCCGCCAAGCGGTTGAGCGCGGATGTGATCAACTTTTCGCCGTCCACCAGCAGCGTGGTCAAGGGGGAGACGCTCCTGGACACGGCCCGGAACATCGAAGCCATGCAGGCCGACATCATCGTCCTGCGCCACCCGGCGGCGGGCGCGGCGGAGACGCTGGCGCACGGGGTCAAATCCTCCGTCATCAATGCCGGCGACGGCTGGCACGAACATCCGACACAGGCCCTGCTGGATCTCTATACGCTGCGGGAGAAAAAACGGGACTTCAAAGGCCTGAGGGTCGCCATCGTGGGGGACGTTGCGCACAGCCGCGTGGCCCGCTCCAACATCCTTGCCCTCACAAAAGTCGGTGCCGACGTGCAGGTGGTCGGCCCACGCACCATGATGCCGTATGGGATCGAACGGATGGGCGTGCGCCTCTACGACAAGCTGGAGGAGGGGTTACGCGGCGTGGATGTGATCATGATGCTCCGCCTGCAACTGGAACGGCAGGGGCGGGCGCTGTATCCGACGATCCGGGAATACTCGCGCCTCTATGGTTTGACCGCGGAGCGGCTCAAGCTCGCTGAGCCGGGCGCACTGGTGATGCATCCGGGCCCGATCAACCGCGGCGTGGAAATCGCGCCGGATGTGGCCGACAGCTTCTCCTCGGTGATTCTCGATCAGGTCACCAATGGAGTCGCAGTCCGGATGGGTATCCTGTATCTGCTGTCGGGGGCAAATCAATGAGTCGTAAAGTCGGAAAGTCGAAAGTCTTAAAGTCGGGAGAAAAAGAATCTGCCATTAGTGACTTTATGACTTTCAGACTTGAAAGACTTTCTGACGGAGTATTTTCATGACAATTCTTATACGCGGCGGACAGGTGATCGATCCAGGCCGTGTCAACGGCCCGGCCGATGTCCTGATCGAAAACGGGAAGATCACCGCGGTCGGGCAGAAGCTCAAGGCGCCGGCCGGCGCGAAAATCATCGATGCGACAGGCAAGGTGGTCATGCCAGGTTTCATCGATCTGCACGTCCACTTCCGCGAACCGGGCTTCGAGTACAAGGAAACCATCCAGAGCGGCACCGCCGCAGCCGCGGCCGGCGGATTCACGTCCGTCTGCTGCATGCCGAATACCAACCCGGTCAACGACAATCAATCCATCACGGAGTTCATCCTCGAAAAGGCCCGTGCAGCCGGTAACGCCAACGTGTTTCCGATCGGCGCCATCACCAAGGGATCAGAAGGGAAGGAACTGGCCGAGATCGGCGATCTGCGGAGGGCCGGGTGCGTGGCCATTTCGGACGACGGACTGCCGGTGATGAACAGCCTGGTTATGCGGCGGGCGATGGAATATGCGATCGCCTTCGATGTGCCGGTCGTGGACCACTGCGAAGACCTGCATCTTTCCGAAGGCGGTTGCATGAACGAGGGGCTCGTCTCCACACAACTGGGGCTGCCGGGTATGCCGGCTGCGGCGGAAGACGTCATGGTCGCCCGCAACCTGGCCCTGGCCGAGCTGACGGGCGCGCGATTGCATCTGGCCC
>JANOEZ010000001.1:0-2552 GCA_031413335.1 Nitrospirota bacterium | reverse complement strand
CCCTGTCGGCACGATCACGAACATTCAAAAAGACGAAGGCGAACTCTTTCAGACAGCCGACGTGCAGCCGGAGGTGGATTTCACGAAGCTGGAGGAGGTGCTGGTGGTCACCGTGCCCCGCAGGAGCGAGGAGCCGCCGGCGGCTCCTCCGACGGAGAAGAAAAAGCCATGAAGCCGTTGCTGTATCTCGGACTGGCGGTCGGACTTATTCCGATTCAAACGACGGTGCTCGATCATCTCAGCGTGGCGGGCGTCCGTCCCGACCTGTGTTTGATCGCGGTCAGCCTGATCGGGTTTTTTGGCGGTCTGGCGGAGGGGGTGCTGATGGGGGTGCTGCTGGGGTTCGAGCAGGATCTCTTTTCGGCCGGCGATGCGTGGGTGAACGTCATCACCAAGGCCGTGATCGGATTGTCGGGCGGACTGGTGGGACGCTACGTGGCCCGTGTGACTCCGGTCACCGTGATGCCCATGCTGCTGGGCCTGTCCGTGTGTTCCAGCATGGCGTTCATGTTTGTGGGGGCGGGCGGGCAGAGCACACTGGCTGCCGTGAGGTCGGTGCTGTTGCCGCAGGCGTTGCTCGATGGCGCGATCGGCGTCGCGGCATACTGGCTGCTGGCGGAACGGTTCAAAAAAGACGATTCGCTGGTGTAGCGGAATACTGAAGAGGGCATCATGAGCGCGCGGGGCGGCACACAGCATGACGAGTTGCGGGAACTTCAGCAGCGGCTGATCCTGCTCAAAATCAGCCTGTTGCTGGTGGTGGGGCTGCTGACCCTGCGTCTCTGGTATCTCCAGATCAACGAGGGGAGCTACTACCACGACTTATCGGAGAACAACCGGACGCGGGCGCTTGTACTGGAGCCGGTCCGGGGGCTGATCTACGACCGTCACGGAGTGTTACTGGCGAACAATGTGCCGAGCTTCGGTCTCTACGTGACGTTGGAGGACGTAAAAGACCGCAAGGCGTTGATCGAATCGCTGGTGACGATGGTCGGGCTGGATGAGACGACGGTGCGCAAGAAGTTGTCCGAGCGAGGGAGCCGGCTGCTGCCCCGCAAGGTGAAGGACGGCCTCACGCTGCGCGAAGCGGCCCTGATCGAGTCGCATCGCCTGGATCTGCCCGGCGTGACGGTGCGCGCGGAATCGCAGCGGAATTACCCAAGCGGCCTGACGGCGGCGCACCTGCTCGGCTATGTCGGCGAGGTCTCCTCGGACCAGCTGGAGAAGCCCGAATACACCGAACTGCACCTGGGGAGCATCATCGGCCAGTACGGGGTGGAGCGAACCTACGATCGCTTCCTCCGTGGGCGCGCCGGGCAGAAGACGGTCGAAGTGGATGCGATGGGCCATGAAAAGCGAACGGTCGAGATCGGCAAGCCGCTGGCCGGGGACGATTTGTATCTGACGATCGACGCCCGGCTGCAGGCGCTGGCCGAGCAACTGCTCGGCGAGGAATCCGGCGCCATCATTGCGATTGAGACGACGACCGGCGACGTCCTGGCCATGGCCAGCCGTCCGGCCTTCGATCCGAACGTGCTCTCCCGCGAGTTGACGGCGAAACAATGGGACAAGATCGTGCAGGACGAAGGGCATCCGTTGACGAACCGCGCGACGCAGGGGCAGTATCCGCCGGGCTCGACGTTCAAAATCATCGTCGCGGCGGCGGGACTTGAAACGGGCACGGTGAATATGACCACCAAGGTTCGCTGCCTGGGCGGCTTTCCGTTCGGCGGCCGCGTCTACCATGACTGGAAGGAGCGCGGGCATGGCGTGGTGGACGTCATGGACGCGATTGTGGATTCCTGCGATGTATTTTTCTACACGATCGGGCAGCGGCTGGGCATCGACACGATGGCGGCATTCGCCGACCGGTTTGGGCTGGGGCATGAGACCGGCGTCGAATTACCGTCCGAGCGCACAGGCATCGTCCCGTCCACGGCGTGGAAAACGAAGGCCCGCAACGAGATCTGGCTGCCTGGTGAAACGATTTCGGCCGCCATCGGGCAGGGCTATACGACGGTCACGCCGATGCAAATGACGATGGTGATGGCCACGGTGGCCGGCAGCGGCGAGTCGTTCCGCCCACGTATCGTGCGGGCGATCAAGGAGCGGGCGACCGGCCAGGTGCTGGACCTTCCGTCGGTGCCGCGTCCGAAGCTGGCGCTGAAACCGGAAACCTACGAACTGCTCCATGAGTCGTTGGCAGGCGTCGTGACCCGAGGGACGGCCGGCCGGGCCCGTTCGGCGCTCGTGAAGATCGCCGGCAAGACCGGTACGGCGCAGACGGCGGCACTGAGGGACGACCGGAAGAAGGGCAAAGACATTCCCAAGAAACTGCGCGACCACGCGTGGTTTGTGTCCTACGCGCCGGCCGAGGAGCCGCGCATCGCCGTGGTGGTGCTGATCGAGAATATGGGGCACGGCGGGTCGTGGGCAGCCCCGCTGGCCAAGCAGGTGATTGAAGCCTACATCAAATCGAATCCGGTCCAGCCGGTGACAGCCGACGCAGGGTTTGATCACGAGCCGGCCCCGATGGCCGTGGCGATGCAGGG